>JAFNAH010000169.1 GCA_017860075.1 Acidobacteriota bacterium
CAAGAACGCCGCGGAGCTCAATGTCCTCAGGCGGAAAGGCGAGCGGGACTATTTCGAATTCGAGATCCCGAAGAAGAATCAGATCATTAAGGTGGAGGACATCCGCCTCGTCCTCACAAAGACGGACGCCAAGAAGGGGAAGTACTCTCTGCAGATAGTCGTCGACGACAACAAGCTGGAGAAAAAGGACCGCACCATCAACGAGCCTCTCCAGTTCCTGGTCGGACGCGACCGCCTGCGCTATGAGGTGGTTGTCAACTGGGTTCAGAAGAACAGCGCGGGTGGATACCTGAGCATTCCGAAGGACAAAGCTCTCGCCGTCGAACATCCGGCACCCACCAAGTAGCCGCACGGACTCTTGCACGGCCGCAGGGACGCGAAGGAGTTGTCACCTTCGTCCTTCTTCGCGTCTTTGCGGCAAAGAATCGATACCAGTAAGCCCGAGTTCGATATATCCTAACGGCCATGGTGGGGGTCGTGCGCCGCATCGTTGTCGGGATATCCGGTTCCAGCAGTTCAATCTACGGCATACGTACCCTCGAAGCTCTCCGCGCGGAAGGCGGCACGGAGATCCATCTCGTGGTCACGGCCGCGGCGCGCCGGGTTATCGACCTGGAGGCGGGCCGAAAGCTCGGGGATGTCCTCTCGCTTGCGCATGTTACGTACGATGACGCCGATCTGGCGGCGTGTATCTCCAGCGGTTCATTTCACACCGACGGCATGATCGTGGCTCCTTGCAGCATGCGCTCGCTGGCCGGGATCGCGCATGGGATTTCTTCCACGCTTCTGACCCGTGCCGCCGACGTTCACCTGAAAGAGCGGCGGCGGCTCGTGCTGATGACCCGGGAAACTCCCCTGAGCCTGATCCACCTCCGTAACATGGTCTCCGTGACGGAGGCCGGCGCCGTAGTGCTGCCCCCTGTCCCGGCCTTTTATCACCGTCCGCAGACGATCGACGAAATAATCAACCATTCCGTTGGCAAGGCCCTGGACATCATGTCCATCCCTCACCGGTTGTTTCGCGCCTGGGAGGGCACCGCGGAATAGTGGAGGCTGAAGTGGCCGAGACTCTTCGATCCTCCGACCGACGTTTCATCGCTGTATGCGTGGTGGTATGCGCCGCCGCCCTCTGCATCGGGGTTCTCTTTTTTCATCGCGCGTTCCCCGAAGCGTCCATCGAGTTCCGGGTAAACCGCGATTCTTCCCTGCCCGTCGCCGAGCGCTTTCTCGCTTCGCGGGGCTTGTCGGTGGACGGCTATCGGCACTCCTCGGCCTTCCGCTACGACGACGAGTCGAAGGTATTCCTCGAACGTGAACTGGGTCTTGAGCGGGCGAATGTCCTGATGGGCGGGGATATCAAGCTCTGGCGCTGGTCGCATCGCTGGTTCAAACCGATGCAAAAGGAGGAGCTGCGTGCAGACATCACCACTCGGGGTGAACTGGCCTCCTTCGATCACATCCTGCCCGAAGAAGCGCCGGGTGCCGATCTTCCTGAACCTGAAGCCCGGGCTCTTGCGGTCACGTTCCTGGACCGGGTGATCCGCCGACCCATTGATACGCTCGAGTTCGTGGACAGCCGGACGCAGAAGCGTCCGCGGCGCACCGACCATATTTTCACGTGGAAAGTCCGTGGCCTGGAATTCCACGACGCGACCTACAGAGTGTCGGTGGCCGTCCACGGAAACCGGGTCGGCGGCTATTCGGAATACCTGAAGGTACCGGAAAAGTGGCAGCGTGATTACGCACGGCTTCGCTCCCTGAACGAAGGCGCTTCAACAGTAGACGTGTTGTTTTTCGTATTGCTCGGAGTGGCCATGCTTTGGACCCTGGGACGGGACATCCGCCTCAGAAACGTCCGTTGGAAGACCGCTCTCACGTTCGGGACAGTGGCGTTTGTTCTTCAGCTCCTCGCTTCGCTCAACGACTTTCCGCTCGTCCAGTACAATTTCGATACTACCGGCACTTACAGCAGTTTCATCAGCCGGCTGCTGCTGCAAGCGCTGGTGGTCGCTCTCGCGTCCGGCGGCGCCATTTTGCTCCTGACGGCTTGTGCCGAGCCGATCTACCGTGCCGCCTATCCCAGGGAGCTCTCCATCTCCCGGATGCTCGGATGGAGCGCAATCCGGACTCGCAGCTTCTTTATCGCCGCCCTGGCCGGCATCACGCTCACCTTCTTCTTCTTTGCATACGAAATCGGTTTCTACCTGCTGGCAAACCGGCTGGGCGCGTGGGCGCCTGCCGACATCCCTTACAGCGAACTGCTCAACACCCGCTTCCCCTGGGTGTTCGTCCTCCTGATGGGATTCTTCCCTGCCGTGTCGGAAGAGTGGATGTTCCGTGCCTTCTCCATACCCTTCCTCGAGAGGCTCCTGCGTCATCGCTGGATCGCGATTCTGCTGGCCTCCTTCATCTGGGGCTTCGGACATGCCGCTTACCCCAACCAGCCTTTCTACATAAGGGGGATCGAGGTGGGTATCGTCGGCCTGGTCATGAGCTGGGCGATGCTCCGGTTCGGCATCCTGGCCCCCCTGATCGCGCACTATTGCATAGACGCATTCTTTACGGCCTTTCTGTTGCTCCGCTCCGGCAATACCTATCTCGTGGTCAGCGGTGCAATCACGGCCGGCATCAACCTGATACCGCTGCTTCTCGCCGCCGGTGCCTATATCGCAACCCGGCATTTTCGTGACGAGGCACCGATTACCAACGAGAGCGAAGGTACGGCTACACTGCCGCCCGCAGCGCCGGCCCTCGAAGAAACATCCACGCCCGCCGGATACAACCCTCTCAGCCGGCCGCGAATTGCAGTGGCGATCCTGGTCCTGGTGCTTGGTCTTGTGCTCCTCGCCGTCCGGCCTCCAAGTTTCGGGCGGTCCGTCACCTTTCGGGTGTCCCGGTCCGAGGCGGTCCAATTGGCCAGCAGTTTCCTGTCCCGCCTTGGATTGGACCTGCAGGGCTACCGCTCTGTCGTCCTTCCCGAAGATCGTTCCGACGGACTCGCTGTCCAATATGTCTATACCGCTGCCGGCGTCCGCGGCCTCAACGATGACTACCTCAGAGACATACGGCCATTGTCCTGGAGAGCCCGTTTCTACAAGCCGCTCCAGAAAGAGGAATTCCGTGTGGACGTGGAGCCGAAGAACGGGCAGGCGGTCGCGTTCGAGCACCTGGTGCCGGAGGACACACCCGGTCCCGACCTCACGGAGTCAAGAGCGCTGGAAATCGCACAGTCTTTCGCGCGTGAGGAGAAGTACGATCTTGCCGGCCTGGACCTCGTGGAGACCCGGTCAGAGAAGCCCAAGGAACGCCGCGATACCGAGTTTACCTGGCAGGCGAAGCCCGGAACACCGGGGGCGATCGATGAAGCGCGGGCGCGCGTGCGCATCGGGGTCCAGGGGGACCGGATCGGAAGCTGGGCTTCGTTCTACAAGATCCCGGAGAACTGGAGGCGGGCGCGCGAGCAAAGGACCTGGTACAGCCTCACCGTCCTGGGGGCGCGCATCCTCCTCAGCATCCTGCTGCTGGCGGCCGCTATCTTCGCACTCGCCAAGGGGATTCGGCAGGGCCTCGTGCGATGGGCGCTCGCGGTCAAGATCGCGGCGCTCTGCATGGGATTCGAGCTGATGAATGTGCTCAACTCCCTGCCCCAGGTCATGGCTCGCTACGATACTCAGATAAGCCCCCAGGTCTTCGGGGTAGTCACCCTGGTCGGCGTCGCGGTGGCACTCGTCGGTAGCGGTCTGGCGGCCTTTCTGGCCGCCGGGCTGGCGATGGCCTGCTATCCCGATTCACCGTCAGCCCTCGGTCTCCAGAACCTGGCACGCTGGCGGCGGGACGTTCTGGTTGCCGTCGTGGCCTCGCTCGGCGCCCAATTGATTCTCAATGCCGTTTCAGCCTGGATCCAATATGCAGGGAGCCGCTTCGCCCTTGCCCCCTCGCTGTCCCTGCCCCCCAACCTCGGCACTTACGTGCCCCTTCTGTCGGGCGTGAATGACGTCTTCACCGGCGCTCTGTTTCTAAGCATCGGGATCGCCTTCTCGATCCACCTGTGGAAACAGTGCGCCCGCATGGTCTGGATCCGGTTCGGATTTGTCGCCCTGTTGCTGGTGAGTATTCTACCCGCCAGCGCAAGGCGGCTTTCGGAAGTCGCGCTGGATGCAGTCCCGACGATACTGATCCTGGGCGCCGCTGTTGCCATTGTGGCGATCTTCTTCCGTAACAATTACGCGGCCTACCTCGTGGTGCCGGCCATCATGGTGGCCCGGGTGATCGCATTGTCGTGGCTCGGCCAGGGGAATACAGCACTGACTATTCAGGGGGTCGTCCTGCTGATCCTCGTGCTTGGCGCCGCCTTCGCTCTTCTGTTGCGGCGGGCGCCTGCGCCGGAACTCCCGCGATGAATCGGACGCGCATCTTCGGAAGCCCCGGCACATTCGTCTCCGGCCGGTGGTTTCCCCCTCTTCTGATCGCAGCGATCTACATTGCCTGCATTTTGCTCGTAGATCCCAGGGGAGCGTTCCCCCTGAACGACGACTGGACCTACACCCGTTCGGCCTTCCGGCTGGCCTCCGGAGAGGGCCTTAGGATCGATGAGTGGTCAGCCCCGAGCCTGGTTGGGCAGGCAATGTACGGCGGTCTGCTGACCCGCTGTTTCGGGCCGAGTTTCCTTGTGCTCCGCGTGTCGACACTTGTTCTCTCGTGCGGCATAGCGCTCCTTCTCTGGGCCATGTTCGAGCGCCTGGAAATCCCGCGGCGCCTCGCCTGGGCGGCGGTGTTGTCCTGGATCTTGAATCCCATCCAGTTCTGGCTTTCGTTCACTTTCATGACCGAGGTGCCGTTTCTCTTTTTCGCCGGCCTCGGGATCTACTTCTTTCTGCTTTCCGCGTCGAGCCGGAATCGTTGGGTAGTGTTCGCCTGCGGCGCGGCTTTCGGCTATGCATTCCTC
>JAFNAH010000170.1 GCA_017860075.1 Acidobacteriota bacterium
GTCGTAAGTTGTGCCGCCCTCGAGGCTGTCAAGCGCCTCGGAAACACAGAGGGCCTTCACCACCTGGTGTCCCTTGCGGTTCAGAATCTTCTCCACGCTTCTGCAGACTGTCGGTTCGTCGTCAACAACCATGATGTTGGATTTTCGTTCGAAAGATTTGATCGTTGCCATGATGACCTCGCTATTCTCGGAATGCCTTTTTCTTTTCACTTAACCACGCCTTGATAGTGCACGAGCCGTGCCACATGAGCGGCCGGATCACCAGGATTCTATAAGTAGCTGTGAATAAAGTAGTTTATTAGTACTGTGGCGGCTATGTTGACCAGGTCTGTTGCGTCAGGTGTATGCGATTGATATGCAGTTCGTGCGCAGACGCAGGCTCAAACCTGAGACGTCAGGAGTCTATCAGAGTCAGAATATCTATATTTAAATCAATAGCTTATTGAGACCATCTGGAAAAGCGGGCTGGCGAAGCGATGGTGTATACGGAATCTATGCGGTGCATGATGATCCTATGCATCAGGACTCGAGGCTCTTTACTGCTTTACCCCTATTCCCCTGAATCTGCTGCGCGGATACCGTGTTTGCGCATCATGGCCTGAAAATTCGGGCGGGCGATGCCGACATCCTGCGCTGCGTGGCTGACATTCCAGCTGTTTCGCTGCAGCGCGGCGATGACGAACTGGCGTTCAAGGTCGGCGACGGCCTGATCGCGCAGCACGCGTTTGAGCTCGAGGAATTCCTTGTTGCTCCGGGGTGCCTGGCCTTCGGTGAAGGCCGGCTGGCGGGGATGCAGTGTTCTGGGCAGATGGCGTTGCTCGATGATTTCGCCGTCGCATGAAATGGCGGCCGATTCGATCACTCCTTCGAGCTGTCGAACGTTTCCGGGCCAGTCCTGCTGTTCCAGAAACCGCAGGACCTCGTCCGACACGCCCGTGACTTTTCTGCCGCTGCGTTCGCGCACCTTCGCCAGCAGGCGGTGCACCAGGAGAGGGATGTCCTCGCGTCTTTCTCTCAACGACGGCAATGCGATGGGAAACACGTGGAGCCGGTAATAAAGGTCGTCGCGGAACGATCCTTCCGCAACCATTTTCGTCAGGTCGCGATTGGTGGCGAAGATCAGGCGGACATCGACACGCCTGGGTTCTGTGCCGCCCACGGGAAGAAATTCGCGTTCCTGGATGAAGCGCAGCAGCTTGCCCTGGATTTCCAGCCCGACGTTGCAGATCTCATCGAGAAAGACCGTGCCATGGTCCGCCGCTTCGAAGATTCCCTTCTTGGTCATCACGGCACCGGTGAACGCGCCGCGCACGTGCCCGAACAGTTCGCTCTCGAGGAGTTCCACCGATAGCGTGCCGCAATCGATGGCGAAAAAACGTTGCGTGTTCCTCAAGCTGAGGCTGTGGATTGCGCGCGCCACGAGCTCCTTCCCGGTTCCGCTTTCGCCGACAATAAGCACCGTGCTGTTTGTCGGGGCGACCTTGCGGATCAGGTTGTACACCTCCTGCATCTTCTGGCTCCGGCCTACAAGGTTGGCCAGGTGTTCGACGGGCTCCCCGGCCGCGACCGCTCTGCTCTCCAGGACGAGCTTCCTCTTTTCCCAGGCTTTGGCCGTGACTGCCAGCATCTCCTCGGGCGTAAACGGCTTCGGCAGGTAGTCAAAAGCGCCGAGCTTCATGGTCTCAACGGCGGACGCAATCGTCGAGTAGCCGGTAATCACGATGGGGACAATATCCGGGAAGCGTGTGCGGAGCATCTGAAGCAGCTCCATGCCGCCCATCTCGGCCATCTTGAGGTCGGTAAAGACCAGGTCGAACTGCTCCTGCTCGAGGAGCGCCAGCGCCTGCTTGCCGGACAGGACTGTCCGGACTTCATAGCCGCGCCTGCCGAGGATCTTCTCGCATGCCTTGCAGATCGACATTTCGTCGTCCGCGACGAGGACCCTAGGCTTGAGGGAGCTGTTCATTCTCACCCCCGGCTTCGACCGGAATCCTGAAGACGACTGTGGTTCCGTGTCCCGGTCTGCTCCGAATGGAGATCGTACCGCCGTGCCTGTCCACGATACCATAGGCGATAGCGAGGCCGAGACCCGTTCCGGTCTTCTTGGTTGTGAAGAAGGGATCGAATATCTTGTCCTTTATGTCATCCGGTACCCCAGGGCCGGTGTCGGCGATGCTCACCTCAACCGTCTTGCCCGCCGAATCGTGACGTGATGTAAACCGCAACTCGCCACCCTGGTGCATGGCCTCGGCAGCGTTGAGGACCGCGTTCAGGACGACCTGACGCATCTGGTCCTGGTCGGCCATGACCGCGGGGAGATCCGCGGCCAGATCCATCTGGATGTCGATGTCCCGGAAGGCTGCCTGCTTCCCCACGAGGTTCACGACGTCGGCTATGACCTGGTTGAGGCTTACTGCCTGCTTTTGCGGCTTCGTCTGCCGCGCAAAATCCAGCAGCCCCTTGACGATCTTCCGGCATCGCATCGTCTCGTCTACGATGATCTTCAATTCCTCGTGCCTGGGGTCATCGGGCGGTACATCTTCCAGCATCAGGCTGCCGCTTGTGAGGATGCCGGTCAGCGGATTGTTGATCTCGTGGGCGACGCCCGCGGCGAGTTTGCCGATGGCCGCCAGTTTTTCGGCCTGCAGCAGCTGGTTCTGCATCGCCTTGACCTGCGACGTTCGATCCTCGACCTTGGACTCGAGATTGGCGGCCCAGTCCATGAGTTCCTGCGTCGTCCGCGCCAACTCCTGGATCATCCGGTTGAATCTCTCCACGAGGTGACCGATTTCGTCCGGCGACGAGTAGTCGACGCGCTGTGCGTAATCTCCTTCCGCCACCTTGCCGGCAGCTTCGGCCATGGCGTGGATCGGGAGGGAGATGCGATGGGCCAGGACGATCGCAACCCATGTCACGATGGCTACCCCCAGAACTGTCATGCCGAGGAAGATAAAAAGGCTGCGCCACAGGCTGTCTGTGTACGGGCGTTCGAGTGTCCCCACGTACAGCATCCCGATCGTCCTGTCCTTGATGTCCTTCATCGGCGTGTAGGCGGCGATGTACCAGTCGTTGACGACAAAGGCGCGGCCGCGCCAGGTATGCCCGCGGCGGAGCACTTCGTCTGCCACCTCGGCCGACGCGCGCGTCGTGATCGCCCGCGTGCCGTCCGCATTCAGCACATTGGTCGCGATCCGGACGTCGTCCTGGAAAATGGTCACCGTTCCAACCTCCCGGCCCTTGTACAAGACCTCCCTGAAAACCACCTTGCGGATCTTGTCCACGATCTCGTAATTCCGATTGATCAGTACCGCTCCGTACAGCACGCCCTGGAGCCGGCCGTCAGGCGAGAGCACGGGAGCCGCCGCCCGGAACATCATCCCGGAGGTTTCACGGGTCTTGCCCGATCGCGAGGCCATCGGCGTGGGGGTGATCTCCATATGCGCCTGGGATGCCAGTTCGGCGGACTCCTTGGCGAGTTCGGCCTGAGGCAAGATGGCGATGTCGGAAACCGGGATCTTGTACCTGAGCGCGCGGTGAATCAGTTCGTCTTCAGCCAGGCGGTCCCCGTAGAGCGATGGATTCCGTGTGCGATGAAACACGGTCCCGTCCGCATCGGTCACCGTCAGGATGTCGAGCCGCTCCGCCTGCAGGATGTTGTGCATTTCGGGTTCCAGCGGGCCGCGGTCCTTGCGCCCCAAGGCCCCGTATATGATCATGCGCGTCGCGTGGATCCGGATGGCGTTCTCCAGGCGCTCCAGGTAATTGCGGCAGATCTCGTTCGCACCTTGAAGGTCCGCGTTCACGTGCGACTGGGCCTGGCTGGTGATCTGGCGGTCGATCATCCACACACCCACAGCGGCGGAGATCAACGATGGAACTAGAATGGCAGCGGTAAAACTGCTGATAAGCCGTGCACGGATGCTTGTCTGAATCATCGGTTCTGCTCCATGGGGCGGGGCAGCGGAACGTGCTGCGAAGACGGCGGCGAACTCGAGCCAGTTTTTTGGCTCCAAGGCCGTATGCAGGTGCAGATTGACGCAATAAATTGCTGATTTCAAACATCTTATTTTGGGCTTGGGACAGGTTCACCGGAGTGCCCCTCTGGCAAGTGTTGTGCTTGTAATTTGTGAGCATGTTCACAAACGCTCTCTGACCTTTTGCGGGAGGCCCTTCATGAGAGGAGTTCAGGAAACAGTTCTTTACGAAGAAGCCATGGACCTGAAGTTTCTGGACGAGGTCTATGGTATCCCCGGGGGCGATAAGATCAAAGACTGCATCCAGTGCGGCACCTGCAGCGGGTCCTGTCCTGTTTCATGGGCGATGGAGGAGAGCCCGCGCAAGATCTTCGCCATGATCCGCGCGGGCATGCGGGACCAGGTCCTCGACAGTCTCACGATCTGGACGTGCGCCTCGTGCTATCAATGCGCCGAGCGATGCCCGCAGGAAATCAAGATCACCGACATCATGTACATGCTCAAGCGCATGGCCATCCGGGAGGACAGGCGTCGCAGCCGGAAGGCCCGGGCCCTCTCTGAGTGCTTTGTGAACGTTGTCAACAGGTATGGCCGGAACCGGGAGACGGAGCTGATGGCGAGGTTTGCGCTCATGACGGATCCGCTTGGGTCTGTTGCGCTGGCGCCGGTCGGGATGAGCCTGTTTTCCCGCGGACGTCTGCCCCTGGGCGGCAGCAAGGTGCGTGACATCGAGGGGCTTCGGAAGATCGTGGCCAAAGCCCAGGAGCTGGGAGGTGAATGAATGCGTTACTCATATTACCCGGGATGTTCTCTGGATGCGACCGGCAAGCAGTATGGCGAGTCGATCCATGCCGTCGCCAAAGCTCTCGGAGTGGAGCTGGTAGAGCTTGATGACTGGAACTGCTGCGGTGCCACGGCCTACATGAACGTCAACGAGGTGCTCTCCTTCTGCCTGAGCGCCCGCAACCTGGCGCTCGTTGGAAAAGCCGGCAACGGGAAAGAGCTGGTGACTGCCTGCAACGCGTGCTACACGAACCTGCGGAAAACCGAGGTCTATCTCAATCAGTTTCCGGAAATCAGGGAAAAGGTCGGACAGGCGCTCGCCGAAGCCAACATGAAGTACGAAGGCGGCGTGGTGACGAAGCACTTTCTCCAGGTCCTTGTCGAGGATGTGGGCCTGGAACGCATCAAAGCCAATGTGAAACGGCCCCTGACCGGGCTCCGGGTAGCACCCTATTACGGGTGCCAGATCGTCCGTCCGTATGGCATACAGGATGACCCCGACAACCCGATGATGATGGACCGCTTCCTGGAGGCGCTGGGCGCCACCCCGACTCAGTACGCCATGAAGGTCATGTGCTGCGGGGGTAGCCTGATGGGAACCCGGGAGGAAGTGGCGCTCCGGCTCTGCCGCAACCTGTTGCTGTGCGCCCAGGAAGCCAAGGCGGATTGCATCGCCGTCGCCTGCCCCCTGTGCCAGATGAATCTCGATGCTTACCAGGTCGCAATCAACAGAAACTACGGGACCAACTTCAGCCTGCCGATCGTCTACTTTACCCAACTGGCAGGGCTGGCGTTCGGATTGAAATCAGACGAACTCGGCATGCAGCGCTGCATCGTTCCGGCAACCCAGATTGCCGCCCGCTACGCGTAGGAGAGCTTATGGACATCAAGATCGGTGTCTACGTTTGCCATTGCGGCACCAACATTTCGGGCAAGGTGAACGTCACGGAGGTGACGGACTTCGCCAGGACCCTCCCGAATGTCACCGTTGCCCGCGAGTACAAGTTCATGTGCTCGGACCCGGGCCAACTCCTGATCCAGGACGACATCAAGAACCTCGGGCTTGACCGGATCGTGGTTGCCTCCTGTTCGCCGCTCATGCACGAGCCGACTTTCCGGGGTGCCTGCGAAAGGGCCGATCTGAACCGCTACCTTTTCCAGATGGCGAACATCCGGGAGCACTGCTCCTGGGTGACAGTGGACCCGACGGCCGCGACGGACAAGGCAAAAGCGCTGGTGGCGGGAGCGGTCTTCAAGGCAGTCGGACTGTCATCTCTGCCCCGGAAAACGGTGCCGGTCAACCCCGCCGTGATGGTGGTCGGGGGAGGTATCGCCGGCATCCAGGCGGCGCTGGATCTTGCCGATGCCGGTCGGACAGTCTATCTGGTCGAGAAGGAGGCGTCGATCGGGGGGCACATGGCCATGTTCGACAAGACCTTCCCGACGCTCGACTGCGCGGCCTGCATATTGACGCCCAAGATGGTCCAGGTCGGAAAGCACAGGAACATCCGGCTCCTGAGCTCCAGCGAAGTCAAGGAGGTCACCGGTTTTGTCGGGAACTTTCACGTGAAGGTCCGTCGCAAGGCCAGGTACGTCGACCACGACAAGTGCACAGGCTGCGGTCTCTGCTGGGAGTCGTGCCCCGCAAGAATGGTTCCCGGGAAGCGGGTTATCCGGATGGGCAAGCTCGTGATCGGTCAAACGGGAAATGGATCATCCGGGAAAGCGCACTAAACAATTTTAAATTTCAAATTTAAAATTTGAAATTTGAAATTTGGCAGGGGGTTCATGGCAACGGCAATGGCGGCAGGCAAGGTCATCACGCTGGACGAAGTAGTGCGGCTCCTCGGTGCGCGGGTTCTGTGCGGCAAGGATCTGGCGGTCAGACTGTCGGAGGTTGGTGCCGCGGATCTGATGAGTGATGTCCTGGCGTTGAGCAAGCCCGGCATGTTGCTTCTGACGGGTCTTGTGAGCGTGCAGGTCATTCGCACTGCAATAGTTTCGGATCTCTGCGGGGTCGTCTTTGTCCGGGGGAAGATGCCCGGCAAGGACATCCTTGAACTCGCACGGGAGTCGAACGTCCCGGTGCTCAGCACCGCGATGACGATGTTTCAAGCCGCCGGTGTGCTCTACGGGGCTCTTTCCGGCAGGTAGACGATGGCATCGGAGGCATTTGAAAACGCATTTGCCGTTCTGGGCAGGGATTTCGCGAACGCGGGCCGGGTGTCAACCGCGATCAAGGATACTCTCAAAGGCCTGGGGATCCATGCTCCGATCGTGCGCCGCGTGGCCATTGCCTCGTACGAAGCTGAGATGAACCTGGTCATGTACGCGAGCCGGGGGAAGATGCGGCTGACGGTGAGTTCCGAAGCCATCACGATTGACGTAGACGACGAGGGACCGGGCATCGAGGACGTTTCCCTGGCGATGCAGGAGGGCTATTCAACTGCAACGCCGGAAATGCGTGAGATGGGATTCGGAGCCGGCATGGGGCTCCCGAACATACGGAAGAACGCGGACGAGTTTGTGATTACATCCGAAGTGGGACGCGGAACCAGGCTTCATATCCGCGTGAACCTGCTTGCGTGAGGCGTAGTCATGGCAGCCCAATATCATCATTCTCTGCGTTTTGAGCCCGAACGATGCGATGGTTGCATGTCCTGCATGCGCGCCTGCCCCACGGATGCGGTCCGCGTGAGAAAGGCGCACGCGGTCAAGCTGGCCGACCGCTGCATCGACTGCGGGGAATGCATCAACGTTTGTCCGCGCGCCGCCATCGTGCCTCTCACCGAGCAGATGGCGGACCTCTCGAAGTTCGACCGCACGGTGGCGATCCCGTCGCCCGCGCTTTATGCCCAGTTTGATGCAGACGTGCCGCCCGGCGTCATCTCGGCGGCACTGAAGCAGTGCGGTTTCAGCGACGTCGAGTGCCTGTCGCCGGCCTGCGATGAGGTCACGGCTGCGACTGAGATGTTTCTAGCCGAGTACCGGGGCCAGTATCCGCTGATCTCCTCTTTCTGCCCTACCGTCGTGCGGCTCATCCAGGTGAAATACCCCGAGCTGGTTGACCAGCTGCTGCCCATCCTGGCTCCGCGCGAAGTATCGGCACGCGACGCAAAGGTGCGCATGTCGAAAGAAACGGGCATTCCGCCCGACCGGATCGGCGCCGTATACATCACTCCTTGCCCGGGCAAGATGGTCGCCATCCTCGAGCATCCTGGCATGGCGAAATCGAATCTGGACACCGCCGTATCGATCAGCGACCTGTTCCCCACTCTGGCCGCCGCGGTTTCGAAGGTGGGTGACGGAGAACCGGACATGAGCGGAGGTGAAACGGCCTCCGGCATAAGCTGGGCCTTCATGGGTGGTTTCCCGAGGTCGCTGCCGGCCGAAAACACGCTTCCGGTTGCGGGCCTGCGCAACGTGATACGAATCCTTGACGACGTGGAGAAAGGGAAGCTCCGCAAGTACGCCTTCATCGAATGCCACGCGTGTCCGGAAGGATGTGTGGGAGGCTGCCTCACCGTCGAGAATCCCTACGTCGCTCGCGGAAAGGCGATCAGGCTGCGCCAGAGACTGCCCTCCGGGCCGGCGTTCGATCGTGACCGCACGGCCATGCGGTACCGGGAAGGGTCCTACTTGATGGATGAGCCGTTGGCAGCACGCCCGCTCCGGCCGCTGGCGAGCGACGTCGCCAGCGCGATTTCGAAGATGAAGGAACGGGACCGGCTCCTGGCGAGCCTGCCGGGGATTGATTGCGGGGCGTGCGGCGCGCCCTCCTGCCGGGCATTCGCGGAGGATGTCGTCCTGGACGAGGCCGAGCAGGCCCTTTGCGTCTTCAGCTGGCAGCGGGAAGTGCTCGGCCGGATCGACGATCTGGCGCGCCTGGTGAAGCTGCAGAGGGAATCGGAGGGAGGAA
>JAFNAH010000171.1 GCA_017860075.1 Acidobacteriota bacterium
GAGGTGGAGGGGGGTTCGGGGGTGGAGGGGCCTCAGGAAGCTGGTAGCCCCCGCGTTAAAGATCCCCATCCATGACGTGAGATGCCGATTATGGGATTCTCCAAACTAAGACTCACCGAGGAGGACAAGAAGGCGGTCGCCGAGGCGATTGGAGATGCCGAGGCGAGAACGTCCGGCGAGATCGTCTTCGCCATCACTGAAGCATCGGGCCGGTATCGTCACTCGCACCTGCAGCTGGCACTGACGGGTATGGCCACGATCACGGCGCTCTACCTCGTTCTTCCCGGCCAGCATTCGATCAGTGCCGTACTCTGGACGGAGATCCTGTCGTTCGCCTTGCTTTACGCGCTGGCCGCGCGAATCCCATGGCGCCGGTGGTTCATTCCGGATCGCGAACTGGAGGCGCGTGTGCGGGAGGCGGCATTCATGGAGTTCTATTCGAGCGGTCTCTACCGAACACGCGACGCCAACGGTGTGCTCATCTACCTCTCCATCCTGCGGCGAGGCCCTCGCCTTCCACTTCCCCAGGAAGGCCGACGACACGAATGAGCTCTCCAACGAAGTAATCGACAGGACGCGCCCGCCGGAAATGCGCTGACTACGGATCGAGGGTTCGGGTGATCTCCCTGCAGCCGATCTGCACCGGCGGCAGCAGACGCAGGGCCAGGGCGATCGCCGCATCATTCATGACAATAGTCGTTTCCCCGGAAATGGACAGCCGGGCTGTCCCCCACCCCGCCTCTCCCCCCGACTCGGGAAACGCGGCCAGGTAGAGACCTCCCGCGAGCCCCGGATTCCATGAGGAAGCCTCAAGCTCTCCAGTCCCTGTTACCAGGATCAGACCGTAGAACCCGAAACCGCCGGTTACCGACAGTTTGCCCGTAACGACGAGGATGCCGGCACCTTCGATCGGCCCGTTGACGGCCAGGTCGCCGTCAACAAGCGTAACCTTGGGCGCCTGGCCGGGCGCCGACGCGGGGAGACCGGCGTCGTAGCTGCCGAGGTCCGGCGCGGTTGCGCCGCTCCACACCTGGTTCCCCGTAATCACCGTGTCCGCAAACCGGGGTATCTCCTCGCGCACGAAGCTCCGCAAGTATGCGGGATCGAGCGCCGACTTCTTTTCGGTGTTTCCTGCAAACACATCGCTCACGTCTGCGACCGATGGCGAGAGGCCCGCACCCCGGATCCTGGCAGCCTGGTCTGCCGTCACCGCTGAGACCAGTTGCTGGACCGGGGACACCCCGTCCATCAGATCGACGTCGACACTGCTAATCCCGAAGTGGCCCGCTCCTCCCTCGAAAAGAAAAACGTTGCCGCTGAAGATCCCGCCAGCGCCGGGTTGAACCTCCCTTGCCTGCACAACCAGGGCCGCATCGAGATCAAACAGGCGACGCCACCGGAACCGGCATTCGATCACAGCCACGGAGTTCCACTGCCTGAGGGAACCGAGCGTCTCGGTGATCGTTCGCGCGACACCGGCCGAGCGTACGACGACGATGCCGTCGCCGTCGTGGAACGGGTCGTCGGCAACATCTCCTGCCAATTCCGAAGCCTCGCCGTTGTTGTCGGTGATCTTCACGAAATAGCGGGAGGTTACACTTTCGGCCGGGCCGCCGGCGTCACTTGATGCCAACGCTATCCCGTTGATAGGAATCAGTATAACTCCGGCCGTTCCGCCGAAGGTTCCCGTATTCAGGAGCCCGTCGTCGGCAATTCCAACCAGCTCGCCCTGCGGACTGGAGAGATCGAGCGATCGTGCAAGTGTCCAGGGAAATGGATTGCGGAACGCGAACGACTTGGCGTAGCTGACGTATGCCGCGCTCCCGTCATGCGTACCGTCAGGACCCGCGAGAAGATCGTCAAACACAGTGCCGCGCAGCAGCTCGCGCGCATGGCTCATCCCTGCCCTGGCGGCGTTTTCCGCCCTGACATGGCTTTCATGGTTGTCGCTGATGCGGAGTTCAGACGTGGCATCGAGGGCCGTCAGGAGCCCCACAAGTGAGAAAAGAGACAGCGCTATCAGAGTCAGGAGGAGGGCCAGGCCGGATTCGGATTCGCGGCCGAACATTCGCTGCACTGGCATCGGGATGCCTTTCATGCAGCGAATGTTTCGGTCGGGCGCGGGTTATTTCACTCCACTGGGAGGAATCTGGAATTCAGGACTCAGCTTGGCCACCGGTTGGACCGGATTGAATAACCTGTGACTTCGTTTGGCACCTCGCGATATTGTACAAGAGAGCTGGGCCGCAAGCTAAAGCCCTTTCTTCATTCGCGCATATGCCGCAAACTCAGCATGGCTCCAGGAAGGCGATTGAACATTGGCGAGGCTCTCGTAGCACTCCCCTAGGCTAGATTCCACTCATGGCCGACCTGGGCGGCCGAGCTCGGAAAGGCTGGGAGAAGATGCAGGATCAGGGCCAGGTTAGGCAGGTGGAGGGGCTCCCCGTGGTTCGTCCCAATGTAGCCGGGATCGATCTGGGGAGTGAACGTCACTGGGTTTGTGCTCGGACCAAAGACGGAGGCGGACGAGAAATCGCCGATTTCGGTGCCACGACACCTGAGTTGCTCCGCATGGGGAGGTGGCTCAAAGACCGCAATGTAGAATCCGTAGCGATGGAGAGCACGGGGATCTACTGGATTGCTCCGCACGAGGTTCTGGAAGCTGAGGGCTTCGAAATACTGTTGGTAGACACACGGCAGTTGGCGCGGGTGCCTGGACGGGACAAGAAGACGGATCGCACAGACTGTGAGTGGATTCAACGGCTGCACAGCTGCGGGTTACTCAAGGGCTCATTTCGACCCCGGGAAGATGTGTGCATGCTGCGGACGCTGGTACGAGACAAGGGCAACCTGGTAGCCGAGTCCGGCGACTGGGTGCGGAGGATGCAAAAGAGCCTGGACCAGATGAACGTTCGAGTGCACCGAGCGGTTTCAGATGTAGACGGGGTGACAGGGATGGCGATTCTCCGAGCGATCGCCAAGGGAGAGCGGGACCCGCGGCAACTGGCGAAACTGCGTGACCGGCGCTGTCGCCGGACCGAGGAGGAAATCGCGGAGCAATTGAGTGGGCACTGGCGAGAGGATCATCTGTTCAGTCTGCGGCAGTCATTGCAGATGTACGACGCCACCCAGCAGAGGATCGCCGACTATGATCGGGAGATTCAGCGAAAACTGGCCGAGATGGCGCGAGACGAGAACCGAGGACGACCGGCGCCGCCGGTGAAGAATCCGCAGAAAGCGAAAGCCATTAAGAGACGCGGCGAAGAGCAGATGCGGGAAGTTCTATACCGGATGAGCGGTGTTGACTTGACCAGCATCGACGCGATCGGAGTGGAAACAGTGCAAATCGTACTCAGTGAATACGGACCTGATCTGAGCCGGTTCCCGACCGAGAAGGAGTTTGTCTCACACGCAACCCTGGCACCGCGCCGACCGATGAGCGGAGGCAAGCCCCTTCGGAAGAAAAGGCGGCATACGGCGAGCACCCGCGTGGCCGCGGCGTTACGAATGGCTGCCCTGTCGTTGCGAAACAGCGCCACAGCCTTGGGAGCGTACTACCGTAAAATCGCCCGAAGAATCGGCGGCGATATCGCGGTGTTTGCCACGGCCAGAAAGCTGGCCACCCTGATTTACCGCTTGCTTCGGTGGGGCCAACCCTATGTCGATGAAGGTGCCGACAGATTTGAGATGCGATACCGTGAAAACCAGATCAAGTCGCTACAAGTCAAAGCGAAACAACTCGGCTATGAGTTAGCTCAGAAAGCTTAAGCCCAAGCATGCGAGAAGAAGTCACAGGCTAGAATGCGGCGGGTCGCCTCGACCCGCCGCATGTGGTTTGGCAATAAACCGCTACTTGCTGATTGAATCGGTCGTCTTGACGTTCTGCCTGGGATCGTAGGTGTAACCGCTACCGGAAACACCAGTGACCGTGAATGTGAACGTCCCAGATTTCTTGGTGGCTTTGGAGTTGAGCGTGGCGATTCCGCTGTCGTTCGTTGTGCCGCTGGATGTACCAGTTGTGATCCCGGACCAGCGGCCTGTCACGAGGATCCCGGTCACTGCCCGGCTAGCCGAGTCCAATATTGTCACGGCAGCACGAGCCGAGGTTCCGGATCTGGAAGGCACGGTCGATATCAGGATGCTTTCCACATGGAGCACCTTGGCAGGATCGGGATTCACAGTGATCGTGACCGACTTGCTGTTGGTCCCGCCCCGGTCGTCGGTGACGGTGAGCGTTGCAGTGAACGTGCCGACTGAGTTGTAGGCGTGCGATGGGTTGGCGGAAGTCGATGTGCCACCATCGCCAAAATTCCAGGAATAGCCGACTAGCGTTCCGTCTGGATCGAAGGAACCGGAACTGGAGAATGAAACAGTGAGCGGTGCATAGCCGCTCACAGGCGTTGCTGAAACAGCAGCGACCGGAGACTTGTTGGGAGGCGGTGCGACCGTGATCGTGACAGTGGCCGTCGCACTGAGACCGCCGTTGTCCGTTACGATCAGCGTCGCGACGTAGGTCCCCTCGTTTGCGTAGGTATGGGAGGGATTCGCCGCCGCCGATGACCCACCGTCGCCGAAGGTCCAGCTGTACGAAGTTATGGTGCCGTCAGGATCCGAGGACCCTGCGCTCGAGAAGTCCACAGCCAGCGGGCCTTGACCGGTCGTCGGGGTGGCCGAGGCGTTTGCCGTCGGAGGCTGGTTGGACCCGGAGCTCGGCACGGCTCCTGAGAGCGTGTATTGGCCGACGCTCGCGTAGTCCGAGTAGCCCGTGGATGGATCTCCCGTACCCACTCCGTCGACCCTCACATAGTAAGTTCCGGCCGGAACGGTGGTGTTGAGGTTCGCGGAAAGGCCGGATGGGTTGCTCACCAGGAGGAGGTTGCCGGTGCCGTCGAACAGCCTCATCTCGATATCGAGGTCCGGGCTCCGCGGTGCGGGATTTGAAGTGATGTTGATCACGCCCTCCCCGCTGTTGAACTTGAAGACGTCCGCATCGAAGCGGTCCTCGATAACGCCGGAAGCACTGATGCTCGTCCCCGTCAGCATCGTCGCCGAGTCGATGTAGTCGCCATGATCGTCCGCGCGAAGCGAAATCCCGTACCTGGGAATTATCGCGAGGTCGTCCTCGGTGTTGTTCGCGTTGGCGTACTCGCCCTTGCTCCACTGAACGATGTTCTTGTAGTAACCGACGCCCATGATCGGCGCCCAGTCTCCATGGCC
>JAFNAH010000172.1 GCA_017860075.1 Acidobacteriota bacterium
GGACATTCCCTGTCGCAAGGGGCGTGGAACCGGCGAGGCTGCTCCTGCACCGCCTCGCCGCCGGCGGGACACTCGCCGCGATCTCCATGGGCACGATCCTGGCGTGGCTGGTGACGGAATATCGGTGGGTTCTTGGTGTCGCGTGCCTTCTGGCAGTGCCGGCGGCGCTGTTGGGCAGGAGGTTGAACAGCAGTCCAAGAGCCGGCTTTGCCGAACTCAATCTGCCTTTCGGCTATGTCTGGTTTGGCGGGATCGTTTTCCTGCAATCGCCCATGTGGCTGAGCGGCATCGCCGCCTGGCGCAGTCCATCATTCCTGCCGCTGGCTGCGGTGGTCGCTATCCTCACGATATCCCAAACGGCTTTCTACCTGCGCTATCGCTACTATTAGGATTGCGGTGGGAAGGACTGACCATCGTTCCGGCAGCGGAGCACCTTCGGGGCCGGCGTCGGTCACTCACTCCGCCGGAACTTTCTCAAGGCCCATTGCAGCGGTCTTTTCCGCTTGAGTTCCTGATCCATTGCCAGGGCCCAGCGAGTGCGTTCGTCGAGCTCGGACTGAAGTTGCCGGATCAGAGCATCCCTTTCGATGATGGTACGATCCAGCTCAAGTGCCCACTTGCCCCGCTTGTCCACTTCTTGCCGGAGCTCCCCTTCTTCGGCCGCCCGTGATTGAACCTCGCCCGCCAGCCGGTTCATCGTGGAGGCATGCGACCACAACATTTCTTTCACCGCACGGACCCGCTTTTCAGGTGTGAGCTGCTCCAGCAAGTCGCGCGCCCTGGTGACGCGTCTGCGCATCTCCTCGTCACCATTACCCGTGCGAAGCGCATAGACCCCATCCATCAGGAGCCGGACTTCCATGAATGTGAGCTCCTCCGGGGTCGGGATCCAGCCCAGCTTGGCCTCGATGCTGAGATTTCCGCCGTCGGACAACTCGACGATCTCGGCAAGAGGCCGGTTCTGCAGTGTGGCCTGAATCCAACGCGCGCCGGTCTCCGGTTTGAAGTCCCCTGCGTTGCGTCGATACTCGTCATACAGGTACGAAAGATACATGACTGCGCCCTGGGGCAGATGGTCCATGAACGCGAGTTCGTGCAGCATCTCCCAGAACGACGCCACGTCAGCGTCGAATCGTGTGTCAACCCCCTGTTCTTTCACCATCTGTGAAATCCGGGAGTTGGGGAAATAGGTAAGGCGGCTTTGGCAGTAGTACCACGCCCGGTCGGGATTATCGGTGCGGGTGATCTTTGGCATCGCCTGCATCAGATCCAGGGTGTCGCGCCGGTCATCGTCGGTCTCGAAAGGGTTTGCCGTAATGAGATCGATCTGGACCCGGCAGTTCAATTCCTTGAGCACCGACGCAGCGTGCAGGATCTTGTTCCTGGAGGTTCTCCGGTTGAAGATACGGTAGAGGGTTCTCTCGCTCCCCGATTGAACCCCCATGGCCGTGTTGTTGAGTCCCGCCTCCAGCAGTGCCTGGTGAACTTCCCTGCTCACTTTCGCAGGATGGGTGTAGCACCAGAACGGCAGGGCAACCCGCCTCCGGTATTCGGCGGAGAACTGCAGGGCCCATTCACGGTTCAGGGTGAACAGGTCGTCGTAGATCGACACCATGCGTGTCGGAAACTTCGCTACCGCATGCTCCAGCTCCAGGAGCACGCTCTCGACCGTGCGCTGCCGGCAGTACCGCTGGTCGCAATACAGATCGTGCACGTTCGAATTGTGACAGAAGGTGCACGCAAAAGGACAACCGCGGGACGTCAGCATGGGGTACGCACCGAGGTCGTTGTCGAATCTCCCGTCATTCTCGATGAGGCGGCCCCGGACAATCGTGAACTTGTTTGTCCCGTCGTAGTCGATGAAAGGAAACGCGGAGAGTTCCGTCTCGGATACCAGTCGCTCCAGGGGATTCCTGACGACGCCCGTTTCGGTGTGATGCCACAGGTTCGGCGTCTGCTGGACGGCTTCCTCGAGTGAGCCGATCTCGTCCATGGCGTCCAGCAGGCGCGGCAGAACAAAGTCCGCCTCGCCGATGCAGACAATCTCGCTTCGCTTGATGGCTTCATCCGGTTCGGAGGTGGCGCCGATGCCGCCCATGATCACAGGCAGGCTGAGCTCCGACCGGATCCTGCCCGCCAGATGCGTCACCAGCTCTGCCTGGACCGAACGGTACGAGAATCCCACCAGGTCCGGAGACAAATCTTTGAGCAGGCCCAGCAGCAGCCGTTCGTCCTCCTCATCACCGACGCCGGCGGTGCTGCTGAAAGTCGGATGATGGTACTCCCCGTAACAGACCAGGTAGAACGCGTGGCGGTTCTTGACCAGAGAAGAGAGCTGCCGCGCACCCATGCAGCACCTGTCATTGCAGCTGATCACCGCGATCTTTGCCATCCGCACCTCGAGCTCCTGTTAAAGATACCGTCTGATTTCCCGCAAATCCACCCGCGACTATTCCTGGCGCAGGGCGACGACGGGATCGACGCGCGCGGCCCGCCGGGCGGGCAGAACGCAGGCAATGGCCGCGGCGAGCGCCAGGATGCCGGCGACCCCGGCAAGCACGTACGGATCGACCGGTCGTACGCCGAAGAGCAGGCTTTCCACGTACCTGGCCAGGGCGAGGGTCCCGGCAAGCCCCAGCGCGAAACCGATTCCCAGCAGCATGAATCCTTCGCGCGCGATCAGCCGGAAGATCCGCTCGGTGGTGCTGCCGAGGGCCATGCGGATGCCGATCTCGCGGGTGCGCTGCGCGACCGTGTAGGCAAGCACGCCGTAGATGCCGACGCCGGCCAGGAAAAGGGCGACCAGGCCGAATGCGATCGCCAGAAGCATGGGTGATTTCCGGGCAATCAGGGACTCGTCAATGCGTTCCTGCATGGTACGCACGTCATGGAGCGGCAGCCCGGGGTCCACTTCCACGATGGCCTTCCGCAAGGCGGAAACGAGGGCGGATGGTTCGCCCGCCGTTCTCAGCACGAACGTGGGCGAAGACCTCGGGTCCTGCCGGTAGGGGAAGAAGTAGGCGCCGACTCGTTCGTCCGGATCCACGAGGGCCCGGAGTTTGACACTTCCCACAACACCCACGACGGTGTACCAGCGCGTGTTCGCGCCCGGCTGGATGAGGTCGTCCGGGCCACCCGGCCGCCACATTCGCCTGCCGATCGGGCTGACGCCGGGCCAGAACTTGCGAGCCAGCCTCTCGTCAACGATGATCACCTTCTGCGAGTCGGCGCTGTCCCTGGAATCGAACAGGCGCCCCTCGATCAACGGCACCCGCATGGCTTCAAAATATCCCGGGGTAACGACGATCTGGTTCGGAGAAACCACCGATTCACCGGGTTTCATCTGATACCCTTCGGCCATGATGAGGCTGTCACTGGAATGGTGCCCGAACGGGATGCTGTCGGTAGCCCCGGAGGCCAAGACTCCGGGCAGCGCGCGGATCTTCTCCAGGGCGCGGTCCATGAAGGCCCGGAGTTCCTGGTCCCCTTTGTACTGGATACTCGGCAGGGCGACGCTTCCCGTCAGCACATTCCCGGCCGCGAAGCCGGGCTTGACCGCGAGCACCTGCCTGAAGCTGGCCAGCAGGAGGCCCGCACCCACCAGCAAGAGGAGAGCGAAAGCAATCTGCGTCACGACGAGCGCGTTGCGCAGAAACCTCGCACCCTGTCCGCTGGTGCCGGTGCGCCCTTCAGAACGGAACAGCAGATTCAGGTCGGCCCGGTGAAGGTGCACTACGGGGATCAGTCCGATGCCTGTCCCGACCACGATCGTCAGCGCGAGGATGTAGACGACTACCGCGCCGCCCATCGCGATCTCGCTTCCCCGGGGAATCTCGTTGAGTCCCAGTACCGAAAAGATGCGCGTCCCCCACCAGCCGAGCAGCAGCCCGATGAGAGCGCTGCAGAAGGTCAGCAGCAGGCTTTCCGTCACCATCTGCCGGGCGACGCGCCCTCGCCCCGCACCCAGCGCGAAGCGCGTAGCCATTTCTTTCATCCGCACGCTGGAGCGTGCGAGTACGAGGTTCGCGATGTTCACCGCGCCGATCAGGAGCACAAAAAGCGCCCCACCCCACAGCAGGTAGAGGGTGCCTTTGACGTCTTTCACCACCTCGTCCTGCAACCGATGAACCTCGGTGTGAAATCCGGCGTTGACCAGCAGGGGCTTGAGCTGAGGAACTAAGTCAAGGTTGGCGCGGTTGAGCGCGTCCACCTGGGCCTGGGCTTGTTCCATGCTGGCGCCGGGCTTCAGCCTGCCGATCATTTCCCAGCTGTTGCTGTGATATTCCTGTTTCTGCTCGGCCGTGAACGCCAGCGGCCGCCACAGGCGTATCCCGGGATCGAGGAAGAGGAAGCCCTCGGGCATCACCCCGACGATGGCGTAAAGGTTGCCATAGATGCGCAGCTCCTTGCCAATGACCGACCTGTCGCCGCCGTAGAGTTCCTGCCAGAGAGAGTAGCTCAGCATCACCTTGCGTTCGCCGCCGATCTCACCCTCTTCCTCGGTGAAGATGCGCCCCAGGACCGGTTGGGCGCGCAGCAGTCGGAAGAGCGAGGGTGTCACCCCCATACCTTCCAGGCGCTGCACCGAGGCGCCGTCACCGACGTTGAGGCCCTGATTGACGAAGAGCGCGACATCCTCGAGGGCGGTGACGGCCCGGCGACGATCGTAGAAGTCCGGCACGCCGTTTTCGGCCCTCTTGACGCCGACATTCGGGTAGCTGTTGTAAAGCAACAGGAGCCGTTCAGGTTCCGGCAGGGGAAGCGGTTTCAGTATGACCGCGTCGATTACGCTGAAGATCGCCGTGTTCGCCGCGATGCAGATCGCCAGCGTCGCGACCGCCGTAAAGGCAAAGCCCTTGTCTTTCCAAAACAACCTGGCACCGCTGAATCCAGTCAAAATGTCGTATGATTGCCCGGTCGGGGTTCCCGATCACTTGAGGGAGAGGCGCCCGGCAGAGCATATGCCTGGCGTCAAACTTTGGAGACAACGCTCATGAACATCAAACCGGCATCGGAATGCAAGTGGGACCTGGTCGCCCTGGGTGAGGTAATGCTGAGACTGGACCCGGGCGATTTCAGAATCGCAACCACGCGGACCTTCCA
>JAFNAH010000173.1 GCA_017860075.1 Acidobacteriota bacterium
CGTCGAGGTCCTCTCCGTCACTGGGGATCTCCGGGAGGCGGCCGCGAACCTTTTCGCCGCCCTCCGGCGGTTGGATGCCCTCGGACTCGACCGGTTGGATGCGCGGCCCTTCCCGGAGATTGGTCTTGGGATCGCCATCATGGATCGGCTGCGTCGCTGCGCACGTCCCGCAGGTGCGGGGAGAGGGGAGTGAGCGGCCGTGGAAGGCTGAGGCAGCCTCACCTGTCTTCAGCCACAAAGTTGTGTGATTTCCTGTGCCTTTGGTTAGACTGGGAACCTGCTGATTGCGGAGATTGTATGAAGGGACGAATCGGGAATCATTGCGGCATCGGGCCGCGTGACATGGAGCAGGCATGAACGGTAGTGTCGGGACGCCGCTGTTCTGGACTCTGTTCCTGGCGGTGGTGTTCATCCTGCTCTCGCTGGACCTTGGGATCTTTCATCGGAAGGCGCACGAGGTCAGGCCAAGGGAGGCCATGCTCTGGAGCATCGTGTGGGTGGCCCTCTCCTGCACCTTCGGCCTCTGGGTCTATTTCCACGCCGGCTCGCAAAAGAGCCTCGAGTTTTTCACGGGCTACCTGATCGAATACGCACTCAGCGTCGACAACGTGTTTGTCTTTATCATAATATTTTCCTACTTCGCGGTGCCGAAGCACCTGCATCACCGGGCACTCTTCTGGGGCATCCTTGGCGCGCTCGTAATGCGGGGAGCCTTTATCCTGATAGGCACCGCGCTGCTGCACGCTTTTCACTGGATTATCTATGTATTCGGTGTGTTCCTGATCTACACCGGGTTCAAGGTAATGAGGCACGGTGATGCGGAGGTTGAACCACAGCGGAATCCGATCGTCAGATTGTTCCAGCGCATGTTTCCGATGGTCGCAACCTACACCTCGGGAAGTTTCTTCACCCGCAGCGGCAACCGGTGGTTCGCCACTCCCCTGGCTGTGGTGCTGGTGACGATTGAGACGACCGACGTGGTTTTTGCGCTCGATTCGATTCCTGCGGTCTTCGCCATCACAACTGATCCCTTTATCGTTTACACGTCGAACGTCTGTGCAATCCTCGGGTTGCGGTCGATGTATTTTCTCCTCGCGGCGGTCATGAAACGCTTTGTCTACCTTGGAACAGGGCTAGGGGTGGTGCTGATGTTCGTGGGCGCCAAGATGGTCGTCTCGGACATCCTTTCCATCCCTATCGCCGTCGCGCTTGGCGTTGTCGCCCTGGTCCTGGGGGTGTCGATTGCGGCGTCGCTGATATGGCCGCGCCCCGAGGCGGCCAGGCCTTTGATCCCCAGGGAGACTCTGTTACCATCCGACGATCAGGAGATCTGACGCCGTGATTGCGGCACACGCGCTGCTATTCGAGTACGAATACCGGGACACATGGAGCCGATTTCACAGTACTACTACTCCCATCGTCTGAAGCTCCACTTCTGGGACTGGGGCGATAGCGGCAAGCCGAACCTGATCTTTGTCCACGGCAGCCGCGACCATGCGCGCAGTTGGGACCGGGTCGTCGGGGCTTTTCTCCCGGATTTCAGGGTCCTGGCACCTGACCTCCGCGGACATGGCGACAGCAGCTGGGCTCCCGGTGCGATGTACAGCATTCCGGAGTATGTCCTTGATCTTTCTGCGCTCGTCGATATCGTCGGACGTTGGCCTGTCTATCTTGTGGGGCACTCGCTGGGCGGCGCTGTCGTGCTTCAGTTGGCAGGTGTATACCCGGAACGGATCTGCAAGGTGGTCTCCGTCGAGGGGTTCGGCCCGGCGCCCGAGAAGCTGGTTCCTCGTCCAGCGCATGAACGTCTCCGAAGATGGATCGAGAACATGCGCGATTACGAAGTGCGGGTCCCGAAGAGGTATCCGAGCCTGCACGCAGCCGCTGCCCGGATGCAGGAGGCGAACCCGTACCTGCCGGATGAGTCGGCACTCCATCTCACGCTCTTCGGATCGAACTGGAACCCGGATGGCAGCCTGACCTGGAAGTTCGACAACTATGTTCGCGCCTTCTCCCCCTACGGATTCAACATGGAGGACGCCCAGGAGATCTGGCATCAGATCACGTGCCCCACGCTCCTGATACGCGGGCTGGACGGGTGGGCTCCCGACCCGGAAAAGGACGGGCGCATCCGCGCGATCCGGGATCACCGGCTGATCAGCGTGGCAGAGGCAGGCCACTGGGTGCACCACGATCAGCCGGAGATCTTCATCGAAGAAACCCTCAGGTTTCTCAGGGGATGATCCGCTCGCCCTGTACTGGCGGGCGCTGCCGGAATTGCTGCTTGCAGGTTGCATCGGAAGATGCTAGTTTGCGCAACTTGCGGACTGGCAGGACATGGCGACCGGTTGACGCGAACCTCGGGCGGCGGGACGCCTGGATCGCACCCTTGAATTCAAGTCTCTGGAGGTACTAATGGCAAACCAGCTCTTCGCCACAAAGTCGCTGGACGTGTTGATGCGTGAATCGGTCGACACAGGCCATGGGCTGAAGCGTGCGCTCAGCGCGGTCGACCTGACGATGCTGGGCGTCGGCGCGATTATCGGCGCCGGGATATTCGTCCTGACCGGCCAGGCCGCTGCCCAGCACGCCGGTCCGGCGGTTGTGCTCTCATTCGTCGCTGCCGCGATCGCCTGTGTTTTCGCAGGCCTGTGCTATGCGGAAATGGCTTCCATGATCCCGATTGCGGGCAGTGCCTATACATATTCCTACACCACCATGGGCGAACTCCTGGCGTGGATTATCGGCTGGGACCTGATCCTCGAATACTCACTGGGAGCTTCCACCGTGGCGGTGGGTTGGTCGGGTACGCTCGTGAGCATGCTGAATGACATGGGTATCCACCTCCCACCACAGTTTACCGCCGGGCCCTGGACGGAAGTGCCGCTGGCAGATGGGACAACGGGCTTCGGCATGATCAACCTGCCCGCCATACTGATTGTCGCGCTCATCACCGTGATCCTGGTCATCGGCATTCGTGAATCGGCCAACGTCAATACCACGATTGTTTTCATCAAGATCGGTGTCGTAATCTCCTTCATCGTCGCCGGGGTCCGCTACATCAACCCTGCGAACTGGACCCCTTTCATTCCGCCAAACGCCGGGAAGTTCGAGCAGTTCGGTTGGACCGGAGTGCTGACAGGTGCGGGGGTGGTCTTCTTTGCGTACATCGGGTTTGACGCGGTCTCGACGGCCGCCCAGGAGGCAAAGAATCCCCAGAAGGATATGCCCAAAGGGATCCTGGGAAGTCTCGCCCTGTGCACGGTTCTCTACATATTGGTATCGGCCGTGCTCACGGGAATCGTGCCCTACCAGAAGCTGAACGTTCCGGCGCCGATTACGGAAGGCATCAACGCTACCGGCATCTACTGGATGAGGTATGTGGTCAACATAGGAGCACTCGCGGGGCTGAGTTCCGTGATGCTGGTGATGATGCTGGGGCAACCAAGGATCTTCTGGTCGATGGCGGGCGACGGACTCCTGCCCCCGGTTTTCAGCAAGGTCCACCCGAGATTCCGGACCCCTTACATCACGACTATCCTCACCGGGGTTGCCGTAGCCACTGCCGCCGGGCTCTTTCCGATCGGAGTCCTGGGTCATCTCGTCAGCATAGGCACCCTATTTGCGTTTATCCTGGTCTGTGCCGGGGTGTGGGTGCTCCGCCACACGCGGCCCGAGATAAAGAGACCGTTCCGGGCTCCTGCCATCGCTTTTGTTGCGCCGGCGGGCGTGGTTACGTGCTTTCTTCTGATGTACGGACTTCCCGTCGAAACATGGGAAAGGCTGGCTATCTGGATGGCGATCGGGCTGGTGATCTACTTTGCTTATGGCCGGCGTCGGAGCAAGATCGGGGCCGGTATGGGCGGGTAAGAGGGGCGGCGGCAGGTCTTCCGCGTCCGGGGCCCGAAGCCCATGGTCTCGGGCCCTGCTGTAACTCAGGCGCTTTTCCGGAGAGCCACGAGCACCTGACGGGTGATGGCTTTGAGCGTCTCGAGAACACCGACTCCCTGTGTTGCGACCGCCTCGTAGACAGGTTCGCCTTTCACGCGCAGGAACTTCTGGAGTTTCTCGGCCGGCATCACGTTGGGTAAGTCCCTTTTGTTCAATTGAAGAACGTACGGGATCGTGCTCAGGTCGAAGCCGTGCTCCTTCAGGTTCTGTTCCAGGTTGGAGAGTGACTCGAGGTTGGCATCCAGCCTCTCCTCCTGCGAGTCCGCGACAAAGACCACGCCATCGACACCTCGCAGGATCAGTTTACGGCTGGCATCGTAGAATACCTGGCCCGGGACGGTGTAGAGGTGGAAACGCGTACTGTAGTTCCTGATCTGGCCGAGGTCAATCGGCAGAAAATCAAAGAACAGGGTGCGTTCCGTCTCGGTTGCCAGTGAAATCATCTTGCCTCGATTCTCCGGGCTCGTGATCCCATAGACGTACTTCAGATTCGTGGTCTTGCCACCCAGACCTGGACCGTAGTAGACAATCTTGCAGTTGATCTCATGGGCAACGTAGTTTATGAAAGTCACCGTTAAACCTTCCCCTCTTTGTCAGCTTTTGGAGCGAAGTGCTTCATCAGCTTTTCTATCTCTGCGTCCGTGAAATGAACGGGCGACGCTGAAGCAGCGTTTGCTGCCGGAGCCGTGGCGCTCTTGGGCCTGTCCAGCAAGCCCCGGAAGATCTCCTCCAGTGATGCCGTCGCTCGCTTGACCTTCCAGCGGACCACGCCCAAAGAGATCGAGTCATCAAACACCAGCACCAGCGAGAATCGCTTTGCCACATCTGAAACGTGAATGCTGCGATAACGACCCTGGTGAAAGATGATCGAGAACTCGGTCTCCCCGACCAGGCGCGCCAACTCCTGCGTTGCTGCGAGGTTAGCCGCCGC
>JAFNAH010000174.1 GCA_017860075.1 Acidobacteriota bacterium
GTACGCTCCTGCTGGTTCGAGCCGGGCACGGCTGCGTATTTCCGCAGCATCGACTCCATGCGGGCGCGGGACTTCGAGGAATTCAAGCGGTCAATGTCGGCGTGGGGTGCCCCAACGCTGAATCACGTCTATGCGGACGTCAAGGGCAACATCGGCTGGCTGGCGCGCGGCCGTGCGCCCAGGAGACCTGACTGGGACGGCCTCCTGCCGATTCCCGGTGACGGGCGCCACGAGTGGGATGGCTTCTGGTCCGGTGAAGAGTTGCCTTTGGTCTACAATCCTCCGGAGGGCTGGTTCGCCACCGCCAACCAGATGAATCTCCCGGGCGACTATGCGTATCGGGAGCGAAAGCTCGGCTTCGAGTGGGCAAACCCTTCGAGGTTCGAACGTATCTCCGAGCTGCTCGCAGGAAACGCAAGGTTGACGATCGAAGATTGCCAACGGCTTCAGAACGATATCGTCTCGATTCCCGCCCGGCACATAGTCCGGCTGCTCGGGAACCTCGCAGCGGACGAAGCAAAAGCAAGGGCCGGGATCGAACTTTTGACAGGCTGGGACTTTCGCGAAAGCCAGGAATCCGGGCCGGCGGCGTTGTTTGAGGTCTGGCAGGCCCGGCACCTCCGTCAGGCATTCCGCGCGGCCGTTTTGCCGCCGGCCCTGGCTGATGCCCTTCCTGCCACCGACGTGCGCGTGATGATAGACGCGCTCGAGAATCCGGCTGAAACCTTTGCCGGCGATGCTGTGCAGCGTCGCAACAAGCTGCTGCTGGAGACGCTCGCGGCCGCTTACGCGGAAATGGAGAAGCTGCAGGGGCCGGACCCGGGTCTGTGGCAGTGGGGGAAGCTGCAGAAGAACTTCATAGAGCACCCTCTGTCAGGTCTTGTCGACGAAGCGATGCGCCGGAGGATCGATATCGGGCCGCTGCCCAGGCAGGGTGGTGAGTACACACCCAATCAATCGGGATACCGGGCCGAGGACTTCCGGCAGACGGGCGGGCCTTCGTTCCGCATCATCGTCGATGTGGGCAACTGGGACAACTCACGGGCCGTGAACCATCCCGGCCAGTCAGCCAACCCGGAGAGTCCGCATTACCGGGACCTCGCGCCTCTCTGGCTGCGCGGCGAGTATTTTCCCCTGCTCTATTCGCGCAAGGCCATTGAAGAGGCGGAGGAGTCACGCATTCGCCTCGTCCCTCAGAATCTTGCCTCAGGGCGTGGGAAAGAATCCCACTGCAAAGGCGCAGAGTCCGCGGAGTAACATTTCATAGGGCCGGTGAGCCTTACTTATCCAGCCTTGCTTACAGGGAGCAGGAGTCAGCGATGGAAGTCATCATACTACGGACACGAGAGCAGGCAACGGTACTGACCGCCCGGTTGATCGCCAGGGCATTGCGGCAAAAACCGACACTGGTATTGGGATTAGCTACCGGTCGCACCATGGAACGTCTCTACTGTCTGCTGGGGAACATGCACAGGGATGAGCGCCTCGATTTCTCCCTGTGCCGCACGTTCAACCTTGACGAGTACATAGGCTTACCCCCGGAGAGCCCCTATTCCTACCGCTATTACATGAACGAGCACCTTTTCAAGCGGGTCAATATCGACTTGCGCAACACTCATCTTCCGGATGGCATGGCGGCCGACATAGACGCCGCTTGCCGGCAGTATGAAACGCAGATCGTGGAATGCGGTGGTATTGACATCCAGCTTCTGGGGATCGGGTCAGACGGGCACATCGGCTTCAACGAACCTCTTTCCGCCTTGCGGTCGCGAACCCGGCAGAAGGCTTTGACGCCCGACACGATCCGGCAGAACGCGAGCCTGTGCGGCGGCGAGGAGAACGTGCCGCGGCGTGCCGTTACCATGGGGGTGGGCACGATCCTGGATGCCAAGCGCTGCCTGATGCTGGTCACAGGCTCCACCAAGGCGCACATCCTGGCCAAGGCAGTCGAGGGACCGATCACGTCGATGGTGACCGCTTCCGCCCTGCAATTGCACCCCTCCTGCCGGGTGATCGTCGATGCCGAAGCGGCGGCCTTTCTCCAGGGCAGGGAATACTACAACTGGATATTCCGCAACGAGCCGGAGTGGTCCGAGCACCAGGATTTGACCAGATAGAGCCTGCGCCTGCAGTCACCACCGTGGTGCAGCGGGGCTTGCATGCGGCATGCCCGGACGGCCGGGTGTACGGGATCTACCCTCCGGCTGGATCGGAATCGGGATCGCAGTCGAGGTCGGTATCGCTTCCGGACTGCAGTCCACTTCAATCCTCGGGCCCTTCGTCTCGTCGTGACTTCGAATGCAGATACCGAATGCGACCCCGACACTGATCCAGAAACCGAGGCCTCTTCTCACCCGACAGGGCGGTCTCAACAGTCCTCCTTTTGTGCCCTCCGCCGTGTGGGGTTGATGATATGATGTGCGTCGAAGGCGGAACTCTCCCGCGAGATTCATGGGGAACCCATGATAGTCCCTGAGGGGGACTCGCGAAACGGCACTCATCGGCGGGTTCGGATCCCTTACGCGGGTGACGGAGAACCAGCAATGCAAGACGGCAAGTACGTCATCCTGTGCATCGATGATGATCCGGATGTGCTCATGTCGCTGCAGATCATCCTGGAAGCCAGCGGCTATGTCGTGAAGAAGGCACCCGACGCCCGGGCGGGCCTCCAGGCATTCAAAGATCTGACTCCGGATGCGGTAATCATCGACCTGATCATGGAAGAGGTCGACGCGGGCCTGGATCTGGTCAAAGAGCTGCGGGCCCTGAACAACAAGGTGCCCCTCTACATGCTCAGCTCGACCGGGGATTATCTCTATACGACTCTCGATGCCAATGCCCTCGGGCTTGCGGGTGTCTTCCAGAAACCCATCAAACCTCAGGTTCTGCTGAAATTGCTGGAGACCAAGCTCAAAGGGAGGAAACCTCGCCCCTGAAGAGAATGAATGGCCGACATTCTCGAGCCTTGCCTGTCGGCGCAGGAAGTGCCAGAGAATGTGCCATTCCGGAACGAACCTGCCATGGAACGAGCGACCGCTGAGAAGGATCTGCTTCCGCTCGATCGGGAACTCGAAGAACGGCTCCATTGGCTGATCCGGCTTCGCTGGTTCGCGGGAACCGCCCTCTTCATCGGCACATGGATCGCACCACCACTGCTATCCGTTCGATTGCCGATCGGCCCCCTGACTGCAGTTGCCGGCGCGGTGCTCCTCTGCAACCTTTTCCTCTACCTGAGCCTGAAATCGATCGACCTCACGCCGCGCCGGTTGAGAGGGTTTTTCTACCTGCAGATTTCCCTCGACTGGGTAGCCGTGGCCTGCACCGTTTACCTGACCGGGGGAATCCTGAGTCCGCTCACCCTGAGTCTGGCATTCCATCTCGTTATCGGGGCCATTCTGCTTTCACGGCGCGCCTGTTACCTGCTCTCGATCGCCGCCGGTCTTCTGCCCGGGGCCATGGCAATGCTGACAATCCTGCAAGTGGTCCCCGGTCCGGTCGAACTCCCGCAGGATACCGGCATCGCCCCCCTGACAGCAGTTTGGATCTGGTGCGGCTTGACCCTCTTTTTCCTGATTATCACCTACCTGGCAACTTCGATCTCCGGGAAGTTGCGCGAAAAGGAAGCCGCCCTGCTGGAATCGGAGCATGCGGTGGATCGGGCTTACCAGGAGATGGAATCCCTATACCAGCTCGGACAGGTGGTGAACTCGACCCTCGACATCGACGAGGTCCTCAGGCTCATCGCCGAGCATGCCACGCACCTTCTGGGCGGAAAGGCCGCTTTTCTGAGGCTGTTTGACAAGAGCCGAAAACAGCTCTATGTGGGCGGGACGTACGGCCTGAGCCGGGCATATATCGACAAAGGGCCCGTGGACGTCGACAAGAGCCTCGTCGACCTGGAGGCCCTGCGCGGGGGGACGATCCAGGTCTACGAGGTTGGCGACGACATGCGCTTCCAGTACCGCGAAGAGGCCAGGCGGGAAGGGTTGCGCTCCATGCTCTCCTGTCCTATCCGGGCCAAGAACCGCTCGCTCGGCGTCATCAGGGTCTACACCGCCGAACCGCATGTTTTCACTGAGCCGGAACAGAAGCTCCTCCTCAACATCGCCAACCTGGGCGCCGTGGCTATCCTGAACGCCAAGTCCTACAGCGAGCTCCTGTCCCTGGACCATGAACGCGTCTGGTTCGCTCGCACCACGCATCACGAACTGAGGGCGCCCCTGGCAGCGATCCAGTCCTCCCTGGAAGCGCTCCCTTACGCCGGACCGCTCAACGATACGCAGCAGGATCTCATGGAACGGATGCGAAGGCGTGTTCAGGATGCTTTCGACACGATCCGGGATCTGCTCGATCTTGCTGCGGCGCAGCGGCTCGACGACCAGGAAACGATCGAGCCCATCCGCTTCGAAGAGACTATCCGGCCGCTGCTGGAAGCCGCACGAGAGCAGGCGAAGGCCAAAGGCCTGTCACTCGTCGAGCAGCTCGACACGGGGGATTGCCTTGTGCAGGCAGAACCAGAGGACCTCAGGCGGATCTTCTCCAACCTGCTCAGCAACGCGGTCAAGTACACCCCGGCAGGCCAGGTCACGATCGGCGCCCGCTGCACGGAGGGATGGCTCGATGCCTGGGTGCAGGACACCGGGATGGGCATCTCGGCCATAGACCAGATTCGCGTATTCCGGGCCTTTTATCGCAGCGCCGCTGCCAAGGCCAGCGGCGTCGTGGGAACGGGTCTGGGTCTTTCGATCGTACGACAGGTCTGCGAGAGACTGGGCGGCACCATCACGCTGACCAGCCAGGAAGGGATCGGCACACGCTTTGATGTCCGCATTCCGCTGGCGCGAATGGAAACGCCGGAGAGTACCGTTCTCACCTCATCGGCACACGCTTTGATGTCCGCATTCCGCTGGCGCGAATGGAAACGCCGGAGAGTACCGTTCTCACCTCCCAGACGTAATGAATCGCCGCACATATTCCAACGCCTGTGCCAGATCCTGCTCCGCGCCGGAACTCAGGCTCTCGCGAAAGGCCTCCACATCGTGCGCGCGGATTCCGAGCAGGTAGCCTGCAGGACAGGAACCGTAGCAGGCTCCCGCCAGGTAAAGTACCTCTGCCGGGGAAATGCCGTGGGAAGTGAACCCGGGAGTCGAAGGCGCTGCCGTCAGGGGACGAAAGTAGAAGGGATCCTCGGCGTCCAGGGCGGCGTCCACGAAGATGACAACCTCGTGTTCGGCGGCCAGCGAGGCATGCTCGACGGCGAGCTGGTAGTCGCACTCGACGGTCACTCCGGGAAGCTGCAGCAAGCTGCAGCCCCTCGAGGCGTTCGGCAAGCGCCGGTCCGAGGCCGTCATCCCCGCGGCCCGGATTCCCGAAGCCGATCACCAGTATGCGATTGCCGCCCATTATGGTACTTGGAGAGGAGAAGTCACCGGCATGAACTTGGACTTAGACCTGGACTTGGACGTGGACTTCGACCTGGACCTCAGGCCGTTCTTTTCGAGGCAACCAGCAGCAGTTGTTCCGTTCATGATCCTGCTGCCCGCCTGCGCGGGTCCAAGTCCACGTCCAAGTCGAGGTCCAGGTCCAGGTCCAAGTTTATCCAGGAATACTGCTTACCTGGGCGTCATCCGTTTGCGACCCCGATTCCGACCCCGGACGGAGACCCGATGGTCATTGCCGTGGGCTACTCGCGAACCTTCCGCTCGACAGTCTGCCCCGCCGCATCGAGCAACTCCACCGTCAGCGGCATGCCTCCCAGGGCGTGTGTAGCACAGGAGAGGCAGGGGTCATAGGC
>JAFNAH010000008.1 GCA_017860075.1 Acidobacteriota bacterium
GAGGCCTTCGATCGACGCCCCGACCGCTACGACAGACGCAACGCCGATGATGACGCCGAGCAGGGTAAGAAACGACCGCAACTTGTGCGACCAGATCGAGTCGACCGCGATAACCAGCGCCTCCCACAGCGCAGCGCTGGAACGTCGAGCTTTCGGGCGCGCGACCGCTTCGGGACGAACTGCGCCGAGGTCTGAGACCGTTTTACTCATAGGCAGCCTGGTGGAGGCAATAATCCCCCCGACCCTATTAATACGATGCAGGGGGGCGAAATGTTCTGCAGATCTAGCGTGAAGCGACTTCCTTTGCAGGGCTCTTCCGCATGGATTTTCCCTGAACGGGGGCTACGGGGCGGGCGTTTGCTTCCCCGGCGATCGCGTTGAACTAGCTGCTTTGGCAGCACTTCCAGAACTGCTCCGCGACGATTTCGAACGCGCAGCCGATGCCGACTTGGCTGAAGCACCCTGTGCCGACGTCCCACTCTTCTTCGCCCTGCTGCCGCCTGACCTCGAGGCGGCAGATGCGCTTCTTACGGGAGGAACGGTCAGCCACATGCCTGCCTTCAACTTCGAAGGCTGGACCCGGTTCGCGCTCTGCAGTGCCGCTACGGTCACGCCCAGCTTTGAGGCAATCCCGGTCAGGGTATCCCCGGGACGGACGCGGTAGCGCGCGGTGTAATCCGGCTGGGCACGGACCTTGGCAGCCGGCAGGGCAGCCAGCTTCCCGATGATTTCCTGGGATGTGCCCGCAGGCACTTTGAGCTCAAAATCCGGGTAGCCGGGGGGCGTGGTAAGACCGCGCAGCGCCGGGTTCAGTTCCTTGAGTTGAGCGGTGGTCAGCCCCATCAGCTTCGCAGCTGCCTTCAGGTCAGTTGGTTTGGATATCGACACACGGTCGAACACCAGGGGCTCGTCGAGCTCAGTCGGCAGGCCGTACTTCTCGGGGTTGCGTGCCAGAATAATGCTCGCCATGATCAGCGGGACGTGGTTCTTGGTTTCCTTCGGGAAATTCCGTTTCAGTTCCAGCAGGTCCCAGAAGTCGTTGCGTCCGCTTCTGTCGACGAGACGCTGGACTTTACCCTCCCCCCAGTTGTAGGCAGCCAGGACCAGGTTCCAGTCTTTGAACATCGCGTAGAGGTCGCTCAGGTACCGGGCCGCTGCACGGGTTGACTTCTCGGGATCGGACCGCTCATCGATGTAACGGTTGACCTTCAGCCCGTAGCGGATTGCTGTGCCGCGGCCGAATTGCCAGATCCCTCTTGCACGGGCACGCGAGACCGCCTTGGTCTTGAAGAGGCTCTCAACCTGTGCAAGATACATAACATCAAGGGGAATCGACTCAGTCTTGAATGCCTCCGCGATCATCGGGCGGTACCTGCCGGAGCGCACGAGGCCATCGGAGAAGTACCTCCTGCCCTTCCCGAGCCAGTAGTTGAGAGATTTCAGGACGGTTTCGTTGAGGACGATCGGAATGTCGTACTGCGTGTTGGCAAGGTCCGCCGCGACGGCGTCGCTCAGCACCGGGTCGATGGAAATGGGGATCAGGTCCAGGCGATCGAGTTCATCGACTACCGCTTCCTCCTGCTTTTCCTCCACTACTTCCTCGGCTTGAAGATACCGAGCCTCGTCCTGCTGGATCAGCCTCAAGAGGTCTCGAAAGAAACTCTGCAGGACCGGAGTGGACGTGAGATCGAATCCCGAATCCAACAACAGGTCCACTGCGTGGTTGAAGGCGGCCCGCGCCTTCGCGGTCTCCCCCGACTTGAGCAGGTTGGAGCCCTCGGCGTAGCCCTGCTGCACGCGTCGCATCAATGCCTGGATGTCCGGGGGGGCGTCCGGAATGTCCGGAAGATAATTCGTCGCGGTGTCCGTGACCGGAGGGGCAGGGTTATCCGCGGTGGAGGTCGGCGATGACTGCGCAGCCTGGCAGACGCAGGACATCCCTGAAATGACAAGAAACACTGCGAGTGCAAGCACGGGCCAGGACCGCTTCATGCTCAGGACAGAGCCGATCTCTGATATTTACTTCTGAGGTTGTGAGGCCGATGTCACCCGGCCAGTCGCCATCAACGTCTTTGCCTCTGGCATGACTTCCAAGGCCTTCAGGACCTGATTGTCTCCCTGGATTGCCACCTTGAAGCCCTCCTGCAATCCGAGGGTGGAATTGAAGACCTCTTGCTTGATGCGTCGCCTGATGAAGTCGAGATCGTCACGGAGATCAGCATCCGTAAACTCGACTTTCCTGGATCGGAGGAACGTCTTGAAGTCATCTAAGATGGCGTCCGTCACTTCGAATTTCGCCAGGCTGCTGCCGGCCTTCGCCCCGGTCGCGGGGAGTTCATTATTCTTTACAGGCACCTGGAAATCACTGGCGGCGGCCACTTGTCCCGAGGTAAGGCGTCGTGCGTACTCGAAGAAAACGTCCTTGGAGGTGAGCAGCGCCTCGAAACGGGTAAGCTCGCGTGCCGGCACAGTAATGTCGGGAGTGATGCCGCCCCCGCCGAGGACCGCGCGACCACTGTCGGTATGCTTCGTCTCGTGCTTTGTTTCGGCGGAGGTGTCCGGCTCGTTCAGGTAGTAGTATTCGAAGCTCGAGCCGGAGTAGTCACGCTGGATCAGCCTTCCACTGGGCGTGTAGTACTTGGCTGTCGTCAATGCCATGCCGGTGTTGTTGTCCAGCGTGTACACCGACTGCACCAGGCCTTTTCCGAAGCTTGTCTCGCCCACTATGAGTGCGCGGTCGTGATCCTGCAAAGCGTGATCCTGCAAAGCACCGGCCACGATTTCGGAGGCACTGGCGCTGTGCTTGTTTATCAGAACCACCACCGGGATCCTGATCTTCTCCAGGCTGGGAGAACGGTATGTCCTCGCGGAACCGTCAGCACGCCCCTTGGTGGAGACGACGATTTCGCCCCGGGGGACGAAGAAGTCGGCGATGTCGATCGCCTGGTTGAGCAACCCGCCTGGATTGTCCCTCAAATCCAGAACCAATCCTGAAAGGTTCGCGGCATCGATCTGCTTCAGCTTCTGCTGGAACTCCTCGGCCGTGGATTCGGAGAAGCGGTCCAGCTTGACATAGCCGATGCCGGGGCGGATCTCAAAAGCGTAGGGGACCGTGATGAGCGGAATCTCGTCACGATCGACCACGAACTGGAGCGGATCCCGGACTCCGGGCCGCTCGACGGTTATCCGCACCTCGGTTCCGCGCGGACCCCGCAGGTGGCTCACCACCTCGTCGGAAGTCCAGTCGTCAATCGGCTCGCCCTCGATCCTGGTGATTACATCTCCGGCCCTCAGCCCGTGGCGCTCAGCAGGCGAACCTAAAGCCGGCGGCTCAACGATCACCACCCTGCCCTTGTCACGCAACAGCGGCCGGACGCGGATCCCGAGACCATAGTACTTGCTGTGCTGTTCCTCCCTGAGACGGGAGAATTCCTTGGGATCGAAGAAACTCGAGTGAGGATCCAGTTCCCGCAACATCCCCTTGATCGCGCTGTAAACCAGCTTGTCGGCGCCGACCTGATCGACATGGTTCTTCTGGATTATGTCCAGAGCCTCTGTGAAATCCGTCAGGAATTGGTTCGGTGTGGCTTGAGCAGCTCCTGACCCCGCTGCAACGCTACCGCCGATGAGGCCACCAGCTATCGAAGAGATCAGAAGCGTGAGAATGACGAGAACCGCAAATCTATGTTTCATAATGAGATGGCTCCACCGAGCATAGCCCAACAAATATACCATGGGTTCCCTGGTGCAGCAAGGCAAAGCTGCGACAAGCAGCTTCCGTTAAGCAGACCTGGGAGGATGAAGTCCGACTCGAAAAAGAAAAAGAGGCCATGTCGGACATCCTCAAGGACAGCACCATCAACCCCAAAGACATTCAATGACGAATGCTCCCGCGGAACTCGAGCCTGAAACCGAGTCGCCGGAACCTGAAGATCAAACTGCCAAGATGTCCTTCCTGGAACATCTTGACGAGTTGCGCCGACGGCTGGTCCGGGCTGCGATCTATGTAGCGATTGGTTTTCTGGCGTCCTTCTATTTCAGCAAAGACATTTATCACTTCATATCCAGGCCCCTTCTTGCGGCGCTGCCTGCGGGCACCAAGCTGGCTTACACCAACCCCACCGACCCTTTTACTCTCTACCTGAAGGTGTCAGCCCTGGCAGGCATCTTCCTGACCAGCCCCCTGTTGCTCTACGAAGTCTGGAAGTTCATAGCACCCGGCCTTTACCGCCGCGAGAAGCGGTATGTTGTGCCCTTCATGGTTTCGTCAGTATTGCTTTTCCTGGCAGGGGGAGCTTTCTGCTACCTGATAGTTCTTCCCCAGGCGTACGGCTTCCTGGTCGGGCTCGGCGCGGATTTCACGCCGGTCATCAAGATCGACGAGTATCTGGATCTTACCAACATGATGCTGCTCGGCTTCGGCCTGATCTTCGAGATGCCGGTTGTGGTGGCATTCCTCTCGATTTTCGGCCTGGTCTCCGCGAAGTTCCTGCTGAGAAACTTCCGCTACGGTATTCTGGCAATCATCATCCTCGCCGCCGCCCTGTCCCCGACTGGAGACGCCTTCAACCTGATGATCTGGGCTGCGCCGATGATCGGTCTATACCTGATCAGCATCGGCGTGGCGGCCATTTTCGGATGGCGCCGCAAGCTGAAAGGGCTCGATTAGGGGCGGCTGCAAGCAGCTCACTGACCACTCGGGCTCTCGACCGCCGGCCCCGATCGTCGATTCCTTCGTTCCGATCAGGAAGGCACTCGCTGGAACAACTCTGAAAAGAAGTTGCTGAGGGCTGAAAGCAGCTCGTCGGTGCTGTGCGCGGAGTGCAGTTGCTCTCTCAATTTCGCTCCTCCGGGAATGCCCTTGGACAGGTATCCACCCATCTTCTTCATCTTGCCGAGGGCGACCGGCTCCGGGACTTCGCTCCGGATTCGATCGAGGAAGCGCATCATGAACTGGGCCTTGTCACGTTGTGACACCGCGGATGTCGGGTTGCCCGACAGGTGATCGTGACATTGACGCAGCAACCACGGGTTGGCCAGAACACCGCGGCCGATCATAACCCCGTCGACGTGTGTCTCTCTGAACATCCGCTCGGCGTCGACCGGCGTGAATACGTCGCCGTTTCCCATGATGGGGATGCGCGCGTTCTCTTTAACCAGGGCGATCACCGACCAGTCCGCCTGTCCCGAGAACATGTCGCAGCGGGTCCGCCCGTGGATGGCCAGCGCCTCGACGCCGCAGTCTTCGGCAAGCTTCAGAACCTCTACGGCATTGATGCTGTTGCGGTCCCAGCCGGCGCGGATCTTGACCGTGAGCGGCATCGAAACCGCTGCGCGAACCGCCGTGAATATTTGCCTGAGCAGAGGAAGATCCCTGAGCAGGTTGCTGCCGCCTCCCTGCCGTACCACCTTTTTCACAGGGCAACCCAGGTTTATATCCACAATGTCGGCGCCCATCTGCTGGACCATTGCGGCCGATTCGGCCATCCGGCCCGGATCTGAGCCGAAGATCTGGATGGAGACCGGCCGCTCAGCTTCCTCGAAGCGGGCCAGGTGAAAAGACTGGTCCTGGTTCCTGGTCATTCCCTCGGTGCTGACCAGCTCGGAGACAACCAGGCCGCAGCCGCCCAACCCCTTTACGGCCTGCCTGAATAGCGTGTCCGTGTACCCGGCCACCGGCGCGAGAATCAGAGGTGGATCGATGGGGATATCGCGGATCTTGAACATATCTGGGTCAGATTATAGCAGTTGTCTATCGTCTGAATCGCAGTCGGACTGGCAAGCCGGTGCCTCAATGGTAGCAGACATCACCAGCCTCAACTTGGACCTGGACGTGGACCTGGACTTAGACCTGGACCTAGTCAAAGGGTATTGCGCTGCAAGCTCACAGACACCGCAACTCATCCCATCCTCAAGGAAAAGAATCCTCCATGTCCAAGTCTGAGTCCAACTCCAGGTTCCTGCAGGGGGCTGCTGTCCCGATCGGTCGCTGGGCAGATCTCTTCCCCGGTCAGGTTGCAGTTGTCCTTTGGCAGGCGCAACATAGTCAGGACACAGGGTGCTGCCCGGCAGCCCGTGCGAGGATACATGGTCTACCCACCCGGACAAGGCAAATCGGGTCATTACCTGATGCAGCTGTGGCGTCGCTATCTGGAGCAGTACGCCGACCACGAAGGATCTGTCGAAGAGCAGGTCGTCGTGGCTTCGTACCACGCGGCGGAGGTCTTCGGCCTGCTTGCGCTGACTCTGGACCGGCAGGAGAAGTACCTCACGCTGACGCAACAGCGCATCAGCTTCTTTGACCGTGGTTCAGAGCAGGCCAGGGCGTTCGCTGATTGCCTTGTCAACGGGACGTTCAGCCTCTACAACCACATCAATACGCTGGCTCACCTGCTGACTGACGGGAATCCGCCGGCAGCGGATCTCATACGGGATGTCGATCAGCAGGTGCACTCACGGGTGGAGTCCGCCGGGCAGACCGACCGGGCGGCTGCCGCATTGGCTGCGGCATTTCCGCTTCTGAGCCTCGTAACGATCGCCATGGACCGTGCAAACACGGTCACGGGGGCGATCCGGCAGGTGGAGCAGCGTTTCATCGGCGCCTCGGCGCAGGCCGTCTCGGCGCAAGACCGGCTGCTGAACGGTCTCTACCGCATGGTGGAGATGATGCAGCTGTTCGTGGCCCTGTCGGATCAGGAGTTGCTCGATCAGGCGCTGCAGATAGCGGCGAGGTTCCAGGAGGAGGATCGCACACGGGATCCGATGCTCAAGATGAGGAACGGGTTCTGCAGACTTTTTGAGCTCGGGCACCTGGTCACCACGCATCTGGACGAGATCCTGTAGGCTCGGCGTGCGGAAGTGCTCGTGCGCTCACCTGCGCTCATCGGCCTTTCCCCCGATTGGAAGCGGCACGATCACGTTTCTCTCGCTTCCTCTCCGGAAGAGTTTCAGAACCATGCGGCCTTCCCGCGTGCGCGACTGCGCGTGGGTGTACAGGTCTCTCATGTCGCTGACGATTGCGTCGTCCACCGCGAGGATGACGTCACCGCCCGTGAGCCCTGCCTGGCCGAACGGCGTCAGAGGCTCGACGTTCAAGATCAGCAATCCGCTCTGACCAGGGATCTGCAGGCCGTCGGCAACTGCCTGGGTGAGCGGAATCGCGGTCACCCCCTCCCACGATCCCGGCGGAGGAGCGAACCCCGGGGCCGTTCCGGTGCCCTGCAGCGTGACCACATCCAGGTAGCTGAAGACGAACCTGCGCATCGCTTCCCCGTATCTGCGGGAATTGATGACGGGATACAGCGTCATCTGCCTGCCCTGCCGGAGGACTTCCAAAGCCACACGCGCTCCGATCTCGGTCTCCTGGATAGTCTGAACGAGTCTTCTGACATCCTTGATCTGCTTGCCGTTCCACCTGAGCAGTGTGTCTCCGGTGGTAAGGCCCGCCCATTGTGCCGGGCTGTCCTGCTCGACGCGGCGGACGACGACTGAACCAGGCGAACCCGGAGGAGCATCCTCCATGAAGATACCCAGCCACCCGGTCCGGATGTCTCCCCCGGCGCGGAGTATCTTCTCGGCCGAACCCAGCATCTGGGAGATAGGGGAGATTACCGCCCTGAAACCCGCGGCGGCGTTAGTCGGCGGGCGCCGGCCGGTGACAAATCCGAGCACACGGTGCTCGGAATCCAGCAAGGGTTCCCCGATTTCAGGAGGATGGACCGCCCTTACCTCCCATTCCCTTCTTCCCGGGAGTTCCGGTTCAGGGAGGTAGGACAGGATCTCTACTCTCTGATAGCGCGGCATCCCCTCCACGTCATATAGGGGGGCCAGAAGCGCAGAGCCATCCCGGACTCGGCAATCCCTGCAGACGGGAGTTCTCTCCAGCCGCCCGCCGGTCGAATTGACGACAGCGACACCGGCGCTCTCGTCTATGCCTATCAGCTTGCCGGCATAGGCCTGACCCTGCTCAGTGACAATCTCGACCGACGGGTCGTGGCTCGGGATGTCCACCCATCGGTAGCCGATGTAGGTCAGGACGTTGCCTTTGTCGTCCATGACGACGCCGGTCGAAGGGAAGGCCTGTATGATCCTCGGCCGATATCCCTCCAATCGCCTGCCGTTGATGATGATCGTCTCGGCCGACGGAGGGCCCTCGCTCGTGATTCTCACCCGCACCAGCCGGGACAGGGCCGTCTTCTCGCCCTCATTCGAGGAGGGCTGGCCGGCTGAAGTGCCTCCCAGGAGCGCGCAGAACAGAGCACTCAGCACCATGAAGCGGGAAACCGGCAGAATGAAGGAAGGATTGCGGCGTTTCATGGGCGGCTCAGTGGCTCACATTCCGGATGAAATATTCTTCGGAAGGCTGGCCATGCCGCATGCGGATCGTCTTGGGTAACCGCATGACCAGCTGCTGGCCGCCGGCTGCGGGCACAACGTACTCGACGTATTCCGTGTCACCGGGCTCTATGACCCACGGCGGCGAGTCCGACTCCATAGGGAACCGGCCGTCTGGCACCTGCGTCGGGTACAAACGTTTCGAAGCCGTCGAGTGCGAATCGCTCTGCGCCATGTCTACCGGGGCGCTCACCGGGCCGACGTCCCGAGCCACGGGTACAGGCTCAGGGAGGGGATTGCCGGCGGATATCGACGGGCCGGACAATCCGCCACCGGTCGAAAACCGGTTGACGGAATAGTAAACGCCACCGATGAGGATGATCAGGGCTGCTGTGCCCCAGGCCAGCGAACGGAGCGGGCCCCTGTCCCACCAGAAGTACTGGAATCGCCATAGCTTGGGCCGGCGATGCAGTCTGCGTGACTGGATCCGGCGGTGCACTTGAGCTTCGAAGTCGGCAGGAGCCTTCACCCGACTCAGCTCTTTCGCAAGGCGGGAGATCCGGTGGGCATCGGCTAGGTCCTTCCCGCAGCTGAGGCACTGCTGCGCATGCCTTTCCACGCCGAAGCGGGCCGGGAAATCGAGGCCCCCTTCGAGGTAATCTTCCAGGCTCTTGTGAAAGGTGCTGCAATCCATGTCAGAAACTCACAGGTAGTGCTCCAGTTTCCTCTGTAGCAACTCTCTTGCCCTGTGCAACCGGGACTTGACTGTGCCGGCCGAGCAGCTGAGTGCCTCGGCGATCGAGTCGTAGGGCATGTCCTGTATTTCTTTCATTATAAAGGCAATGCGGTACTTCTCCGGCAGGGACCGAATCGCATCGCGCAGGACACGTCCGCTCTCCTTCCTCAGGATTTCGTCACCCGGCCCCCTGCGTACATCCGAGATTTCCACCTCCTGAGGATCCGTCTCATCCTGGCCGCGGGCACCCCAGATGTTGCGATAGAAAACGCGCCCACGCCGCTTCCTGTAGCGCATCTCGTCGATGGCGAGATTGGTGGCGATTCGATAGATCCAGGTCGAGAACTGATAGAAGTGGCTGTAGCGTCCGATATTCCTGTAAACACGCAGGAACGTCTCCTGGGCGAGATCCACAGCGATCTCGTAATCGCCGACCACCGTGCTCAGGTAGTTCGTGATTGGGTCCTTGTACTTGGACACGAGCTGCGTAAAAGCGGCGTCGTTTCCGGCAATGAACTCCCTCACGAGGTCATTGTCGGTGCCGGATCGTGCCTGCTCCGCTCCGATCTCCAGCTCTTTGAGTTCCAACGCCTTACCGACCGAATCAGTCATCCGCACTCCACCGGGCGGGTCCGGGAGAGACAATCCTGACTGATTTTGACTCCCTCCGGCAACCTGTCGACTCGAAATCCCGTAAAATCATGACCCCGCTCGGTATGCAGCCACGTCATTATGCGTTCTTTCCACCACCCTAGTTAGACGATCGAGACGCCCCGAGGTTCCGGATAATTTGCAGTCCTGCCGCACCGCAAAGCATCCTCGTTGTCGGGACCGGAATCGGCATCGGAATTCCCTGCCATCCGGCGCGAGGCCTCGCGAGTGCACCTCACCCCAACCCAACGGCGACAGCGATACCGACCCCGGTGGCGGGATTCCGGAGGACCGCTACTTCATATCCATCCAGTTGTCGGCAACATACGAATCGACGACGAGGGGAACGCTCAATTCCGCCGCGTTCTCCATTTCGTGCTTCAGTAGTTGCCTGACCTGCTCGACCTCGGAGCGGGGCAGCTCCAGTACCAGTTCATCGTGTACCTGCAGGAGCAGACGCGCAGCCAGCTTGCGCTCCTTCAGCAGGCCGCGGATCCTGATCATGGCCAGCTTGATCAAGTCGGCCGCAGTGCCCTGAATAGGGCTGTTGACCGCCGTGCGTTCGGCAAACTGTCTCACGGCGAAATCCTTGCTGTGGATATCGGGGATCGGCCGTATTCTGCCGAACAGCGTCTCCACTCTCCCTGTCTTGCGGACTTCTTCGAGCGTCTTGTCGAGCCACGCCCGGACGCCCTTGTAGCGGGCGAAGTATGCGTCGATGATCGCCTGCGATTCCTCGCGCGGGATGCCGAGTCTCTGGGCCATCCCGTAAGCGGAAAGCCCGTACACGATGCCGAAATTGATCACCTTTGCCCGCCTGCGGTACTCCGCGCGGTTCTCCGAGGCGGCCGGACCGAATACCTCGCGCGCGGTCCGCTCGTGAACATCCTCGTTGTGCCGAAACGCTTCGGTCAGGACTGGATCGCCTGAGAGATGCGCGAGCACACGCAGCTCGATCTGCGAGTAGTCTGCCGACAAGAGGAGGTTCCCGTCCTCCGGGACGAAGGCGCTGCGGATCAGCCGTCCGAGGTCGGTTCGCACGGGTATGTTCTGCAGGTTCGGGTCCGAGCTGGACAGCCGGCCCGTTGCAGCCCCCGTCTGGTTGAAGCTCGTGTGGACACGGCCCGTCTCGGGATTGATGAGGGAGGGCAACGCGTCCACGTAGGTCGATTTGAGCTTGGCGATCTGCCTGTACTCGAGGATCAGCCTCGGTATTTCGTATGAAACCGCCAGTTCCTCCAATACGGCCTGGTCCGTGCTGTAACCGCCGGTCTTGCGCGTCTTCTTGAGCATGGGGAGGTTCAGCTTCTCGAACAGGACCTCGCCCAGCTGTTTCGGGGAGTTTATGTTGAACTCAGTCCCGGCCGCAGAGTAGATCTTTAACGTCAGCTCCGCGAGCTGTTTCTCCATCGTCGATGAGAGCTGCTTCAGTTTTGCAGGATCGACTCTGATGCCTGCCCGTTCCATGTCGACCAGCACCGGGGTCAGCGGCAACTCGATTTCCTCGTAGACGCGCCCGAGTCCGAATTCGTCGATGCGTGGCCGGAGCAGGGCCTCCAGGCGACGCACGCATTCCAATTCGCGCGTGAGCATTCCCGCCGCGGCTTCCCTGTTCAGGCCGGCCATCAGGTTGTTGCCGGTCTTCTCGTCCGGCAGTGAGATGTGGACCTGGTCCATGGCCCAGCGCCTCAGCGAGTAGTCGCCGATGTGGGGAGCCGTGAGGAAGGCCATGAGCATCACATCATCTATTTGCGGTCGAACCTCCATCCCGAGCGATTCCAGGGCGGACAGGCATGGCTTGGCATCCCAGCAGATCTTCCTTGAGTCGGCATTCGACAGAACGCGGTTGCAGGCGCGCCTGATTTCTTCATCCTGCAGGTCCACCACCGCGGCGCCGCCGCTCTCCCCCTGGAAACAGATTGCGCAGGCGACGCGGCGAGACCGCGGGGCCTCGCGGAAGCCAACCGAAAAATAGACCGCCGGCTGCCCCGGAAGTCTTTGAAGGAAATCCTGTGCTTCACTCGACTCCAGCCAGGGTGCTTCCTGGGGTTGCGCCTCGGGTGCTTCATGAAACTCGCGCATGAGCGACTTGAACTCGAGCTCCGCGAACAACTGGAAAGCCGCCGCGCGGTCAGGCTCGCGAAGTGCGAGAGCCTCCGGATCGAGGTCGATGGGCAGATCCTGGCGGATCGCCGCCAGCTCTCGGCTCGTCCTGATCAGCTCTGCGCTGTCGCGAAGGCTCTCCTGGTAGGTCTTCTTCTTGACCTTATCCCAGTTACGAAGGCACTCCTCCAGCGTTCCATAAGTCCGGATGAGTTCCTTCGCCCCCTTCTCGCCGATGCCCGGAGCGCCGGGGATGTTGTCGACGGTGTCGCCCCAGAGCCCGAGCAGATCAGGCACCTGTTCCGGGTTGACGCCCATCTTTTCGACGACCTTCCCGGGATCGTAGACGAGGTTCTCCTTCATCGGGTCGATGACGGAGACTTGTTCGGAAACCAGCTGCAGCATGTCCTTGTCGCTGGTGACCACCATGACCGTCATGCCGCGGTGCACGGCCTGCCTCGCCAGCGTGCCGATGATGTCGTCGGCTTCGTATCCCTGGTACGTGATGACCGGCACGCGGAAGACGTCACACACCCGCCGGATGTAAGGAAGCTGCTGAGTCAGATCGTCCGGCATCGGCTTCCGCGTCGCCTTGTAGGACTCGAACTTCTCATGGCGCACCGTAGGTCCTTCGAGGTCGAAGGCGACACCGATATAGTCGGGCTTCTGTTCCTCGATCAGCTTGCGCAACATCGAGGTAAACCCGTACACGGCGTTCGTGGGAAGGCCCCTGGAGTTGCTGAGGCCCCGGATGGCGTAATACGCACGATAGATGTGCGACATGCCGTCGATCAGGAACAGGCGTTTGGATTCCACTGTGAAGCCCCGGTTTGTGTGGTCTTTGAGTCTTTACGGCAGGATTGTATCATGTCGCCGGAAGGCCTCGAGTGTCCACGAGTCGCGTTCCTCGTCGTGGCGTATCACGTATGTGTGACCGTCGTCGGCGCGGACGCGGAAATACACGGCACCCGGGCTGTACCATCTGTCATCCACACATTCGACATGATAGATGCGGTTGCCGAGCTCGAACCGTAACGGACGCTCGTCGGCGCGGTGCCCCGAATAACACTCAACGCGGATCCCAGTCATGACTTCCAGCCAACGCGAAAACCCGGAACAAGAGGTAGTCAGTCGCGAGGAAATCTACCGCGGAAAGGTGGTGAGCCTTTGCGTGGATACCATCCGGCTCCCCACAGGTGCCACGGCGATTCGTGAGGTCGTGCACCACCCCGGCGGCGTTGTCGCGGTTCCGGTTCTTGACGATGGCCGGCTGGTGCTCATCCGTCAGTTCCGCTACCCTCTCCAAAAGTACATCCTGGAGTTTCCCGCAGGCAAGCTCGACATCAGTCTCCCGCCGCTGGAGACGATTGCACGCGAGGTGGAGGAGGAGACCGGCTACCGCGCGGGCGAGATCACGCACGAGACTTCCGTCTACACATCCCCCGGTATTATCGATGAAGTAGTTCACCTTTTCATAGCACGCGGCCTTGTCCCCGCCAGTCAGTCTCTGGAGGATGGCGAACACATCACGGTTGAGGCGTACACCCTTGAGGAGTGTCTCCGTATGATCGAGACCGGGGAGATCGCCGACGCCAAAACCATCGTCGGCATCCTCTGGTATCACCTCAAATTAGGGGTGAAGTAGCAGGTCGATCACGCCGATCTGAAGATACTGGGCGTCTAATTGTTGATGGGGCAAGCCATGCAAGTACTGACTATGAGGTGTCCCAAGTGCGGCCACTCCCAGGAGGAGAGGCAGGATTGCGTCCGCTGCGGGATCGTTTTTGCCAAGTACTATGCGATGTTTCCGCAGGACAAGGACGTGCCGATGGAGGGCCAGGAAGCCATCGTCTCCTCGCATGCTGTACCCGCAGACGCGCTCATGATCGAAGTGTCCGAGCTTCGCCAGGGCGTGAGGGAAATCGCCAGCCGTCTCAGCGACGTCGAGTTTGACCGGGCCGAGCGCAGCCTGCTGCGCGGAGAGGTCAAGTCGGTCGAGCAGCGGGTGGCAGAGCTCGTCGAAGACTTGCGGAATCGTCTGCTGGCGCTGGAGGACCGCATGCCTGCGCCGGACCAGGCGCAGACGCCGGCGGAGCCTGCCGGAATCACAACCGAGGAGCTGGCGGAACAGCTCGAGCAAATCGAGCAGCGGCTCGACAGGCTCTCAACCCAGCCCCCGGCAGAAGATCCCGCGACGGCGGAGAAGATCCGGGAACTCGCAACTCAACAAAGCGGGCTACAAGATCGGATCGACACGCTGAGCGCAGGGCTGAAGCGGGAAGCAGAAGCGGGCCGGCCCGCTGAGCAATCCCTGGAGGAATTGCGACAGGCCGTCCAGCACGCGACGGTGCGGTATTCCGAGATCGGGGAGCTCAAGAAGAACCACCTGGTGCTGCAGAACGAAATCGAGATCCTGCGTCGCGACCAGGCGGCCCTTCTCACCAGGCCCGCCAACGGAAACGCGGCCAGAGTCACGCAGCTCGAATCGGAGGTTGCCGCGCTGCGCGCCGAGTTGCGGCAGACCCTGAAGCGCCTTGAATCGATGGAGGGTGAGCTCGAGGCGAGATTGCAGGAAGCAAGGTCATCTGCGTCGGCTGGCGCAGACAGTGCAGGACTATCGTCCGCGCTGGCTCAGGTAAAATCGAGCCTCGACCAGGAGAGGGAAGCCTGGGCGCGGCAGAGCGAGTCCGTCACATCCGAGCTGGGCCGCTTCGAGGAATGGAATCAGTCCATATCGACGGGGTTGCAGGAGACGAGCGACGCGCTGAAAGGGTCGTGCCAGCGCATCGAAAGTCTTGTTTCTGATGTCGGCGCCCTGAAGCAGGAGGCGGCGCAGTTGCGTGCGCAAGTCCAGGCGCTCCAGGAACGGGCTCGCAGACCGCAGCAGGCACGCCCGTCGAACCAGGCTCCTCAGGTCGAAGGTGATCTGCACGCCATCAGGGAAGGTCTGGACCAGATCCGTGTGTTCATGCAGACCCTCTCGCAGAAAATCTAGGCGAGAGTCGGCGCGAGAAACTGCCTGCCAGCTGCACGGTTCTGCGGCATAGGTCCGGCGCCCATCTTATCCCGGGGCGGCCACTCTTTCGAGCTTCTCCCGCAAAAACTTCCGGCAGCCGCAACTCGCCGGCCTTTTGTTCATCAATCTATCAGGGGTTCGGTGAGCCGGGGCCTTGTTGACACGCCATCCGAGCCGGTCATACAATGCACCGGTTATGGAAGTTTACATCGCAGTTATGTGCCGGGAGGCAAGACATAGTATGGTTCAGTCAATCCGTAGGTGCGGTCCAATCGTAGTTACACTGATACTGGTTACTCTCTTCGCATTACCTCTGATGGCTCAGAACAGAATCGTCAAGGGCAAGGTGACGAATGAAAAGGGCGAGCCTGTCCAGGGAGCGGTCATCAAGATTCAGGGAACTGACGTCAAGCGGGAGTACTCAACCAAGACGGACAAGAAGGGTGAGTACATTTACATGGGGATCCCGTTTGGTGAGTACCGGGTGGTAGTCCGCGCCCAGGGATATCTGCCGGACTATGCCCAGGGGGTCAAGCCTACCATCGCTGCCGATTCGGAAGTCAGCTTCCAGCTCAAGCCGGGCCAATCGGACGTCAAGCTTCCTTTTGAGATGTCCCAGGAGGAAATCTCAAGAGTCAAGGAGGAAATGCAGAAGGCAGAGAAACAGAAGGCTGCCTCTGCCGAAGTGAAGGCATTTTTTGACGCCGGGCTGCAGCTTGCACAGCAGGGCAAATACGCCGAGGCCATCGAACAGTACGACAAGGCGCTCGAGAAGGACAGCGAACAGCCTTACATCCACGCGCAGAAGGCGGATGCCCTGTCCAGATCGGACAAGCTGCCCCAGGCGCTGGAGGAGTACCAGAAGGCGATCGCGCTAAAGCCCGATGATGCCGCCATGTATACCAACATGGGCGTGCTTCTCGGCAAGATGGGCAAGGTGGCAGAAAGCCAGGAGTCATTCAAGAAAGCTGCCTCGATAAATCCGGCGGCGGCAGGCCAGAACTTCTACAATTTGGGTGCGACGCTCGTGAACTCCGGGCGCGCCGCCGAGGCCGCCGAGGCATTCAAACAGGCGATCGCTGCCGACCCCAATTTCGCCGAAGCTTACTACCAGCTGGGCATGTGCCTCTCGGGCAATCAGGCCACGATACCTGATGCCATCAAGGCACTGGAGAAATACATCCAGATCAGCAAGAACCCAGAGCAGGTAGAGGTGGCCAAGCAGATCATCGCCGCCCTCGGACCCAAGAAGTAGGGGGCAAATTCTGCGA
>JAFNAH010000175.1 GCA_017860075.1 Acidobacteriota bacterium
ACCGCCTGGAGATCATCTGCAACGGTTCGGTCTTCAAAGCGGTCAGCGATCCCCGGGGCCCCGGCCGACTCAGCATCGACATGGAGAAGGCGTTCGATGGCCCCGGCTGGGTCATCGCCCGCTGCTTCGAGCAGCCCGACAAAACCGTTCGATTCGCACACACGAGCCCGATCTATCTTCAGGCAGGAAAGCGCGCACACATCGTCCCGGCCGATGCGATGTTTTTCGTCGATTGGATCGACCGCGAGATCAGGTTCTACCAGGAAAGCGGGGATTTCAGGTCCGCGGATGATCGGGACCAGATGCTCTACTTCTTCAAGAAGGCGCGCCGCATCTACTGTGCGCTCGGCCGGCTCGCTGACTCCTGATCACCGGAACCGCCCGGCGGCCTAAGCCTTCCGCGCAATAAAGCCCGTATGTCCAGGGCCGAACCTGAGACGCCCGTACCCGCGCAGGACGCGAACTCGGAAGCCGATGGCGCGCAATTCCTCGGCCACTCTGCCGGCCTCAAACAGCTTCAAGGTGTGAGTCTCCTCGGTCCGCCTGTAGAACTCCCCGACCTGACGGAATGCAGTGATTCTCCGCGTCAGCAGGCTGCGACGTCTGTCCTCCGTGGCGCTTACGAGGATCGCCCAGTCTTTCCCCTCGTAGTGGCTGAAAACGGGCATCCGTCCAGGAAGACGTCCCGGTCCTGCGACGTCAAAGATGAAAATACCTCCCCTTCGGAGCGCTTCATAAACACGACGAAGGACGCGTGTCAGCCTCAGCCAGTTGTTGTTCGCATCGAAAAGGTAGTTGAAGCATTCGCCTATCGAGGTCACGGCGTCGCAGCCAGGCAGATCGGCCCGGAACAACGACTGCCGCCGGAAGTGGCCCTCCGGCACTCTCCTGCGAGCCATCGCGATCATCGAAGACGACATGTCAATCCCGAGAACCGAGTATCCGGCATCGACAATCCGCCTGGCCCAGAGACCGCTCCCGCATCCCAGGTCTACTACCAGGCCGCTCTGAATCCCGCCGCGCCGCAGCATGTCGAGCAGGCCCGGGGCCGCACTCAGGGAAAAAGAACCGAAGCCGACGTCATGAATGTAGGCAAGATCTTCCCTGTATCCTCGTGTCACTGAATGGGCCTCACCGTCGCGGTACACTTCTTGAAGTAAAAACGCCAGGAACCGGGACCGCCGACAAACAGGCAAAGCTGCGGTGTCAGACCAGCGAATCCTGCTCCCAGCCGAATCGCTCGATCTTGATTTCCGACAGCTTGCTCGTCCCCAGGTTGTAGGTCAGGTCAGCCGCCGCGACGCACAGCGGCGGCGGCGACAGCGGCCACGGTTCGCCACGGAGAGCGCGGCGCTTTTCCTCGATGATCTTCAGACAGATGGTCTCCACGGCCACCGGGTCCGTTCCCGCGATGAGCCCGCAATAATTCCACATGTACCGGGGATCCGGCTGAGGCCCCTTGTCGCAGAGGGGCCGCAGGGCATCCACCAGGACGAGGCGGGTCTTGCCTTTTACATGAGGCATATTCCATATCTCGCCCAGTTTGGCGTTGTCCTGAGCGTGGTACGAAGAGGGCGATCCGGAATAGGTGATGTAGTTCTTCAGCACGGTGCCCAACCCGGTCAGCCAGTGAGCTTTGAGAGCGGGCAACGCGATCAGCCCCGTGCACGCCTTCGCCTGGTCCGGCCCTCCCTGCGCATTCCGCAGGTTTCCAGCCGGAATCCCCGCATCCACCAGGGCTGCACGAATCGCTTCGACCAGTTCCCCGTGAGTCGGGTTGAGATGCGGCGTCGCCACGAGCCCCACTATGTCTGTCGGCTTGAAGAGGGAACGCCACGCTTCCTGCCCGGAGCTCGCCTTCGTTACCCGTGTAACCGTGTCCGTAACCATTTGCCTGAGCACCGCCACGTCAACCGAGTTACCGGCTCCCAGCGCCTTCTGGTTTCGGACCAGCACTACCATGCTCGATCTTGGGCCGCGTTTCGGCTGCAACGCATACGCGGGCAGCGAGGCCGCAAGGGCGCCGGCTACAGTGCCGCGCACGAAATCCCTCCTGGTCAACACCTTCAGCTCATCACTCATGGGATTCCTCCATGTCACCGGCAATCTTCGTTGCCTGATTCAGGAAATTGCCTGCGATCTCCCGGGTTGGGCACTCGAACGCAATCGTCAGCAGAGTGCCCGAAAGAGTGTATCCGACCCATCCGTCTTCTATCTTGAGAATCTCACGGTTTCCTCCGGAGCCGGCCGGGACTGCCGCCTTCCTTTCGGGCAGGTAGGTCCGGACAAAGTGACCGAGAGCCTTGCCTGCGGAGCCGGCACTCGGATAGCGGATGACCAGCAGGCGCACAGCGGATTTCTGCTTCCCCTGCGCCGGAGTCCTGTACGAGGCTATGGTCGCTTCCGCCTCCAGTCCCAGGTCGAGGATGTTCGAGGGTGAAAGAAAGTAGACTGAATTCAGCACCAGGTACGAACGGAAGAAACAGAGGCGGTCGTGCTGCAGACTGAACGACGGCTCAGCCTTCCCTGGCATCGCGAGCGCCAGGCGCGGAGGGGGCGGCTCACGCCTTCCTGCGGCGATGGCCCTGCCTATCTCCAGGACCGCCTTCCGTGAAGCATCGGTTTCGCTCTGAGCCAGGACACGGGCATAGAGATTGTCTGCCCACAGCCGCAGCAACCCGGCGCCGTAAAGGGCCCGCGGCCATGCACCGGCCCTGGCTGCGCCGGCAGCGGTGCCGGCCGGTTTCAGCGAGACAGCTTCGCCTCCCCAGTCCCCGGAGAGCAATCCGAAGGCATCGTCCGAAGAGGCCATCCAATACATTTCGACCAGGATGTCGTCTGTTCCCCTGGACGTGTACTCACGGACCTCGAGCTGCCGGAACCTGTAGCCGATATACAGCTCTCCGGCGCCATCCATGTAGTCGAAGATTGTCTTCGAAGTGATGGTTCGCGTCTGATCCTTGAGCTTCCAGTTGCCGACTGCTGCGGGCAGCCGCACCGGTGCTGCCGGCGAATTGCGGCTGTCGGTTGCCGGACGGCTTTGATGCATGGAGTTCTCGTGCGTACCGGGTCTGATTCCCGATCCGTTCATGCTCACAGCGACACCTCCGATACCCGGCGTGGCCAGCAGGAAGCAGAGTCCTTTGCCCAGGTTCGACCGAACGCGCATCGACATCTCTCCGGCGGTGGGGCCCCTGCAGCCCCAAGCCAGTGTGAACCCTCATGTCGTGCGCCGCAAGCGAAACATGCGATCCAAAGCAGCTCTTTCAACCAGGATCTGACAACCCCGCAGCCGCGAGGTGGGTCCGCCGCGGCGCAGCGCGCCCACTCTCTGCAGTAACGGTCAAGCCAATCCCCATTGTCCCCTTTCCCTGTGTATGTGCTTCGGGTTATTCTGCTGCATGGATCCGGCAGAGGACAAAATGCCAAAGAACACACATTTACAGAGCCGCCGCGAGGCGATCTCGCGCCTGATCGGGTTAGGTGCCCTGGGTGCGGCCACCGGAGGCTTGGGGGTCTGGCTGCACCACCGTAGTCGCAGGCCGGAGCAGGCTGCGGCGGGCAGCCTGCACAAGAGCTTCACCGTGCCGCCCGACCCGTCACTTCCTGAAATGGTGGTGGTCCGTGCCGAGGATCCGCGCGCGCTCGTCCGGAAAGCGCTTGATCCGCTCGGAGGCATGCGCCGCTTCATATCCCCCGGTGAAACGGTCGTCGTCAAACCCAACATAGGTTGGGATCGCACTGCCGAGCAGGCAGCGAACACTAATCCACAGGTTGTTGCCGAGGTCGTCAAGCTTTGCCGGGAGGCCGGGGCAACCAAAGTGGTAGTCACAGACGTCAGCATTAATGAGGCGCGGCGAGTGTATCAACGCAGTGGGATCGCAGAGGCAGCGCGCTCCGAGGGAGCGGAGGTAATCCTTCCCGATGAGCGCGGATTTCGCGAGGTCAACCTCGAAGGTGATGTACTCACAACCTGGCCGGTTTTCGAGCCGTTCCTCACTGCCGATAAGGTCATCAATGTCCCTGTCGCCAAGCAGCATAGCCTGACCGGCGTCACGCTCGGCATGAAGAACTGGTATGGCATTCTCGGCGGCCAGCGACACAGGTTGCATCAGCGCATCCACGAGAGCCTGGCCGACCTTGCTGCGTTCATGCGTCCGACGCTGACAATCATCGACGCATACCGCGTTCTCATCCGCAATGGCCCGAGCGGTGGGAGCCTCGGAGATGTCGAGCTCCGGAAGACACTTATCGCAGGAACCGATCCCGTCGCCCTCGACACCTATGCCGCACAGGCTTTCTGGGATCTCGATAGCGGCCGGTTGCACTACCTGAGCATTGCCGAGGGAAAACGTCTCGGCACAAGAGACCTGCAGAAGGTCCGCACGAAGGTGATTGAGGACGGCCAGGGGTGAGCGGGGCATGAATCAGCGGAATCTCCGAAAGCTGCGCCTGACCTCCCAGGTCCTGTTCTTCGCGCTCTTTGTCTTTCTGCTCCTGAAGAGCGAGTTCCGGGGATCCTTGAAGGCCGCGCGCGGTGATATCCGCCTCCCGTACCCGGTCAGCATCTTTCTGGAAGCCGATCCGCTGACGGCGGTCGTCAGCGCCCTCTCGTCGCACGCCCTGTACCGGGGCCTCCTCTGGAGCCTCGTCATCCTGATTCCGACGTTCCTCCTCGGCCGCTTCTTCTGCGGTTGGATCTGTCCGCTCGGGTCGTTGAACCATTTTTTCGGTTCCCTGAAATCGGAGAAGAAGCGTGGAAAGCAGCGCCTGGAGTCGAATCGGTATCGTCCCTGGCAGACACTCAAATACTACATTCTGGCCGCGCTGCTGGTGGCC
>JAFNAH010000176.1 GCA_017860075.1 Acidobacteriota bacterium
AATCAGCGCTGCCTGGATCGGGCTCCTCATCTGCTCAGCCTTGCGGTAGATACCGAAGGAAACGATTGCCAGGGACACTCCCAGCACAACTCCCCAGATATCCAGCGAATACGCCGGCGGCGGCCATTGGCTCCACGGAGCCCCGGTAAACAGCGAATTGGCCGTCACCCCTGCGAGCGCCACGAGTCCCGCGGCCATCAGTGACTTGCCCGGCACGGCGGTAAACTGCCCCGCAGCCTCCAGGGTTCTCCGAATGTACAGGAGGTTCTCTCGCGCTGCTTCCGGATTAAGCGGGTTTGTCATGGCTGATCTCCCCAGCGACAGGCGGATTGTTTCACAAGAATCCAATTTAAGTCAAGTACTTTATATTATAAAGTATGCCTGCGAAACAGGCCGTCTGCTTCAGCCGACCGCCTGCAGGCCCGGCAGCTCTGCTGCGAAGCCTGTGCCGCGTCCGTTGCGCGATGTTCCGTTGATTGTGTTTGTCACCGGTCACGAGGGATTGATATGATTCGCGCCCGTTATGCTCGCGCGACTCTTTCTGGTTCTGGCGTGCGTGTTTTCCCCGCTCACGCTGTTCGCGGCTGAGAACGCAATTCCTCCGGTCAGGGGATGGATGGTGACACCGTTCATCCTGCTGCTCGCCGCCATTGCCGTGGTCCCGTTCATCAACCGCGCCTGGTGGGACAAGTACTACCCGCACGTGTCCATCGGGTTGGGGTTCGCCGTCTTCGCGTACTACTCCCTGGCGCTCGACATCCGGCGCATGCTGGAAACGTCGGTGGACTACCTCAGTTTCATCGTGCTGATCGGCTCGCTCTTCGTCGCCTCGAGCGGGATCTTCCTCCACACGGAGCGCCACGCCACGCCGTGGCTGAACACACTTATCCTTGCAGCCGGCGCCGTCGTTTCGAACCTGCTCGGGACAACCGGCGCGTCGATGCTGATGATCCGGCCCTTCCTCCGCATGAACAAGCAGAGGATCCGCAGCTTTCACGTCGTCTTTTTCATCTTTGTGGTCAGCAACATCGGCGGGGCCCTGACGCCGATCGGCGACCCGCCGCTTTTCCTCGGGTACCTGAATGGAGTCCCATTTCACTGGACGATCATCAACGTGTGGCCGATCTGGCTGCTCGCGCTCGGCCTCGTGCTCGGAGTCTTTCTTGTCTTCGACACCCTCTCCTATCGCAAGTACCTCGAGCTCGGTCACCGGCCGGTGAGAGGCGCCAGGGTCCAGGTAATGGGGTCGCAGAACTTCATCTTCCTGTTCATAATCCTGGCAGCCGTTTTCGCAGCAACGCCGGTCAGGGAGTTCATCATGATCTGTGCGGCGATCGCGGCCCACCGCTTTGCCAACAGGGAGGCGTTGCGCAAGAACGAATTCAGTTTCACCCCCATCAAAGAGGTCGCGATTCTCTTCGCCGGCATATTCGCCACGATGGTTCCGGCTCTCGACTGGCTGGCGCTGAATGCGGACCGCCTCGGGATCCGGTCGCCGGGCGGGTTCTATTGGGCGTCGGGCGTCCTGTCAAGCGTCCTCGACAACGCCCCCACGTACCTGAATTTTCTGAGCGCCGCCATGGGACTGCACGGCCTGGTGCTCAACGATCCGGAGCAGGTCAGGGTCCTGGTTGCGCAACACGGGCAATTCCTGCTGGCCATTTCGGTGGGAGCGGTCTTCTTCGGCGCCAACACCTACATCGGCAACGGGCCCAACTTCATGGTCAAGTCCATCGCCGAGCACGCCGGGGTCGACTGCCCGAGCTTCTTCGGTTACGTCTTCAAGTACTCGCTGCCGATACTGACACCGGTGTTCGCTCTGGTCTGGGTTCTCTTCTTCCGATAGCCCGCAGGCCGCTCCAGGCAGGTCATCGTTCGAACGCCAATGCGGTCCCAAGCTTTCCTGCAATCCGGTCCTCGATCCAGTGCGCGTCCCACCATTCCACGGGATTGACGGGCAATCCCTGCAGCAGGATCGTAAAGTGCAGGTGGTCCCCCCCTGCCAGACCGGTTTCTCCCGTGGCACCTATGATGTCGCCCCTCCTGACCTGCTGGCTGTCCTTGACTCCTATCGAAGACAGGTGTCCGTAAAGGCTCATGAGCCCGTATCCGTGGTCGATCACCACGGTATTGCCGTAGATGCCGAAGTACCGTGCACAGACAACGACGCCGTCATTGGCGGCAGGCACCGGTGAATTGCGTGTGACGGCCAGGTCGAATCCGAGGTGATCCTGGCTGTCGAGGTCCCTGCCCTCGTAACGGTAGGTCCGGTGGTCGCCGAATCCGGCCATGACTTTGCCGTTAGGCATCGCGAGAAACGGGCGGCGCCACAGGAAGCGGGGTTGCGAGGCGGCGCCCATCTTCTTCAGTTCGCCGGCATTCTCCTGCCGCAGCTTCGTGTTGATCTCCAGGAAATTGTCGACCAGGTTTCCACGGTCCTGCAACTGCGGCGAATGAGACAGGATTTCCGGAACAACCTTCCCGAGGAAGGAATCGGTCAGCTGGATTGTATCTCTCCTGAACTCCTTCTTTGTGAATGTATCGATCATCCTGGCCTCGGCCTCGTTCCCTGCCGCATCGACCGCAAGCAGGCGGGCATCAGGTCCGTTCATGTCGTATGGCACCGCGAAGAAAGCGAAGCGATCCTGCTTGCCCCCACCCGGCAGGGGATATCCCGGAAACCACCAGGCACCGGCGCGAACCCCGTCACGCACGGCGCTCTCTCCGACCTGGTAGACGACGACCTCGCATCCGCCCCGAGTCGCGAAAGTCCTGCTGGACTTCACCTGCAGGGCAGGCGGGGTGAGGCGAACCGGCAGTGTGAGCTCGCGGATCACCGGACCGGGGCTGCGGAGCCAGGTGCCGGCGCGACCCGCCGTCACTCTCACGGTTGCGCTCCCTTCGATCAGCCACGGAACCACAGACCGGCCTGCATCGCATGTGAGGGTATCCCGCTCAGTGCGCGGGCCCCAGAATTGAAACTGCCCGCGCGGCTGATAGGCCTTTTCCAGAAGCTTGCCGGTCCTGTCGCCCTGGACAAGCTCGATCTTCAGGTCGCTCAATCCTCGCTGCGGTTCCGACACTTCGATCCTGATCCCGGTCTGCTTGCCGATAACCGGGGCGCCGGCCACGATCCGGATCTCCGGGGGCGAACCGACGTGAAACACTTCTACTCCCAGCACGATCAGCGCTGCTGCACACAGCAGCACCGCCAGGAGGGGGATCACTGCAAGTCCTCGGTCATTCTTCATGGTTACTTTGCCTGTTGGAAAGACTTCGGTGCGAGTTACGGGTGTAGTTGCCGGCAGCCGGAAGGCAAGCCGGGGACGCACGCTCTTCAGGCATCCCCGGATTACGGGATCCTTCTCTCAACTGCGGTAGGCCTCGCGGCCGATTCCCTGGACAGGTATCCCCTGCGCGGCCAGTACCTCGTGCTGGAGAGCATACATGCAGGCGGCCGCACGATCGATTTCACGCACGAAGGCGATCGATCCCTTCAGGACCGGGAGCAGGCGATTCCTGTCTTGAATGCGGGCAGGCGGGTACTCGTGTTCGACGACCAGGTAAGTCCGATCCGCGCTCAAGTCAAGCAATTCGCGGGCGGCCAGCTGGTGGTCGAGCCAGTCGACGGTCCGGTTCTGAAGGTACGCCAGAGGATCGTGGCGCGCCGTTCCCGGCAGTTCGTGTTCGCACAGCACGACCTGCTTGAGCCAGGCCCTGGACTGATCGCGCGGGTCAGCGGCGGGCTTCCCGTCTTTCCGATCTCCGCGCAGGACGGTCTGGCCTCCGTATCCCCATGCGGCGACCCCCTTCGAATTGACCACCTGTCCCTTCACGTGGAATCCACCGATCAGGAACGCGTAGCCGTTGTCTTTCAGGTACTGGAAAATCGAACGCGTGTCCTGTCCCATCAGGACCGCGTGCGAGGGGTCATAGTGGATGCGGAACTGGTCGCCGACGCCCGCCTTCTCGGCGATGCGGTGCAGCGCGATCCACACGCCGGGCGCGTAGCCGATATTGTTGTGAAAGTTGTCCCCGGTGGTCCACCCGGGCATCGGGCACTGTTCGACGCGATAGACAAGCCCGCGGTCCTTGGCCGCCTTGAGCAAAGGCACGAAGCTTCGGCGAAAGTCGTCGAGGTTCTGATCCAGGTCCAGCGCCTGGTTTCGGCCGACGAAGCCGCACACGGCGTCGACGCCGAGCATTTTCGCCGAGTCCATCACCCGCAGCATGAATTCATGCTTCTTCCTGCGGATGGCGCCGTCTTCGTGAAGCATGTTGTCGAAATAGGCGATGTCGGACAGGCCGATGCCGCAACGTTTCATGGCAGCGAGGATCCGGTTGGCGCGCCTGGAATCGATCGGCCGGCGCAGATCCAGCGTATTGGCAACCGGGTCCAGCATCGCCTCGGCCGGGATATCGGATTCCGTCGGGTGCAGAGCAGCGGACAGCTCGATGTAGTCAGCATTCAGATCGCGGGCAAATTCGAGCCATTCCTCGACTGCCCGATCCGGGTCCGGATCGCGCACCTCCCTCGGCGTGAGTTCCTGCAGCGCCGCCGTGAGCACGCTGATCCTCATGAAGCGAGGCTCAAACTGCCGGATGTTGACCTCGTCTGACTGCTTCTTCGCCTTCTTTCCTGCACCAGTCGCCATCTACGTGACCTCCCCGTTCAAGTTGTCCCGCCTGCCGCGCCCCGGCAGGTCTGTACCACGCGACAAGCGTCACCGGTCCGTGCCTGCCTTCCCGCGCGACGACGCATGGTAGCACAACGCCGGAAATGGTGGTACCTTGGGGCAGCCCGACCGTGCCGGGCATCAAAGCTACCATCGG
>JAFNAH010000177.1 GCA_017860075.1 Acidobacteriota bacterium
ACTTGATGGGCCTGCTTTACCTCCGGGTCGATCGGGATTGCGTGCGTGAGCAGGAGGCTCCTGCGGTCGCGCGCGTACCCGATCCTCCTGGGAATCCTGGCCCACCATGCCAGCAGGGCTGCTTCGAAGGCATTCTGAAAGAGGATGGCCAGGTCAAAATCCCGGGAGCGCAGTTCCGAGATGAGCCGGCGGCGGCCGGATAATCCCGCATGCAGACCTTCTCTGTCGTAGGCAATGACTTCATCCAGGAAGTCCGCCCCTCCGTATACGTCCTTGACCCAGGGTCGGACCAGCAGGGAAATGCGGCTCTCAGGCAAGCGTCTGCGGATCTCCCTCATCGCCGGGACGGACATCACCGCGTCGCCGACCCAGTTCGTGCCGCGAATCAGGACTCTGTCTATGCGGGCGATATCAATTTCCATCGCGGGATCATGTCGTCGCAGCACGGCGGATCATTTCACGGAAAGCATGATTCTCGGAGACGTGCGTCGACTGGACCGCCACCATCAGCGGCACTCCGGGATCCGCGGGAATCTTGACCGCATCCTTCTCGGTGGTCAACAGGCATTGCGCTCCGGCAGAACGCGCTTCTTCCCAGCAGGCCCTCCAATCGTCAATGCCGGGCGCGAAATGGTCCCTGTAGAAGCGCGATCCGCCGATCTCGAACCCGAGGGCTGTCACATCCCGTTCATACCTGCGCGGGTTGCCGATAGCAGCCACTAGGAATACCGGGGTGCGGACTGGAGCGGGAGCTGCGCTGCCGCCGATCCACTCCGGATATGGGACAACGGTCTCGATCCGCTGCTGACAGTGAAATACTCTCGCCCGCGGATGGACACGTCCGACTATCTCGTCCATCATTGCGTCCCCGGCGCCGGTGCAGTTGATGAGAACGGCATGGCAGCGCCGGATTCCATCGACGGGCTCGCGCAGGCTGCCGCGCGGGAAAATGCGGTTTGCCTCGAGAGGCTGGGTGGCATCCAATATGAGCAGGTCCAAATCCCGCCTGAGCTTGCGGTGCTGGAATCCGTCGTCGAGGATGAACACCGCGCCCGGCACTTTCGCCGCAATCCGGACTCCGGCTTCAAACCGGTCCGCCGCGACTCCGAGCCACGCCTCGGGGACACTCTTGCGCACCAGCGCCGGTTCGTCACCCAGTTCACAGGCGGGCACAGCTACCGGTAGACTCGGGGGGACGATGCTGCATCGATGGCGCGCATGCCTTGCGTATCCGCGGCTGAGCAGGACCGGTGTCGCTTCGAGTTGTACCAGGAGCCGGGCTATGTGGATGGCCAGGGGTGTCTTCCCGGTGCCTCCGAGCGTCATATTGCCTATGCTGATAACCGGGCGCGGCAGCGCGCGTGCCGTCAACCTTCCGGACTCGAAGAGATGGTTCCGGGCGCGCAGCGCGGCTTCCCAGAGGATGCCGGGAACAAACAACAACGGGGCCATCCAACGCGGCGGCATGTACATGTTCGTCAGATGAGGTACGGCTGCAGAATACGAAGCGTGTTTTCGGTTGCCCCCTGGTTCTTCCGAAACTCGGCAAGCGCACTTTGGCCGAGCGCGGACCGGGCCTGCTCGTCATTCAGCAGCTCGATGAGAACGGCGGCCAGTGCTTCTGTCGGGCACTGCCGCGCTGCCTTTTCATTGACAAAAAGGCGAGCCATCTCGCGGAAGTTCCGCATATCGGGACCAAAAATGATGGCCCTTCCCAGGCTGGCAGGCTCCAGGGGATTGTGTCCACCGTAAGGCAGGAAACTGCCCCCGATTACGGCCACGGTGGCCAGGCTGTATACCCGGCGCAGTTCTCCTATGGTGTCCAGGAGCAGGACATCGCCGCCGGACTGGCCGGCGATTCCTATCTGCGATCTACGGCAGAATGCGAAGCCACCCGATTCCAGCAGCCCGGCCACCTCGTCGAACCTCTCAGGGTGCCGTGGGGCGAGAATCAGCCTGGCATCCGGCACATTCCGTCGTATTTCTCTAAACGCATCAAGGAAAACCGTTTCTTCTCCCTTCATGCTGCTGCCTACAACGATTACCGGTGAGGAAGGTGCCAACCCAAGGGCAGCCCTTATCATCTGCAACAGCTCGTCTCCGGGGTCGATCGGCGGGGCTGCCAGGTCGTACTTGAGGTTGCCCGTAACGCTGACATAGGCCGCAGGTGCGCCCAACTCGATCAATCTGCGCCTGTCCTGTTCAGTCTGCGCGCCGATCCTCTCCAGGGCGCGGATCATTCGCGAGGTGAGCCACCTGATGCGCCGATAGCGCCCGATGGACTTATCGGAGATCCGCCCATTGAAAAGGAAGACGGGTATCCCGGCCTGAGAGCAGTTCTTAAGGAAGTTGGGCCACAGCTCCGTCTCCAAAAGCAATACTGCGGCGGGATCGATCCGTTCCAGGAATCGCCTGACGCAGAAATCCCAATCAAAAGGGAAGTAAAAGACGCGAGCGGTTTCGCCGAACTCCTTCCTCGCAAGGTGCTGGCCCGTAACGGTCACGGTTGAGACAGCAAGAGGCACAGAAGGATGCTGTGATTTCAGGCTTTTGATCAGCGGCTTTGAGGCCAGGACCTCACCGACCGAAACCGCGTGTATCCAGACAGGCTTGGGCCCCTGACGCATCCCGGGCAATGAGAGACCCAACCGCTGACGGAAGGTCGCCAGATACTTGCGTTCCTGTATGCCCTTGATAAGCCAGTACGGGCTGCTGAGCGCGGCGCCGAGTGCCAGGAGTGTGGAATAGATGAAGTACATCGCGTCCCGTGTCCGGACGGGCAGGGCGTTGGTGCGCGCGGCCCGAGCGGAGCAATCGCTAACAGAGAGGAAACGTTACGGCAAGTCCCGCCCCAGTTCAAGCACTCCCGGCCATCGCAAACGCAGGCAGGGCAGGGAGTGCTGCACATCGGGCGTCTCGGGCTGGCTCCGACTGATATGCTATACTGCGACCTTTTGCAGGGGCACTTTCCGTCACCACGAAAGGGAGCGATGACTATGAATCTGATCTCGAAGACCAGGATGTTCATGCCGGGCCCTACACCCTATCTGCCGGAGGCGATGGTTCAGGCCCTGGTCACCCCGATGCATCATCGCAAGGAGGACTTCAAGGAGCTCTTCCGTCAGGTTCAGGCAGGCCTACAGCAGGTTTTCAAGACCAGCAACGAGGTTCTGATCCTCGCGTGCTCGGGCAGCGGAGGGATGGAAGCCGCGATGGTCAATACCATGGCCCCCGGAGAGAAGGCATTGCTTGCCGTGGCCGGGAAGTTCGGGGAGCGGTGGATCGAACTCGCGGACACTTACGGCATCGACAAGGTGGTTATCCAGGTGCCCTACGGCGATTCCGTCGAGCCGGCTCAAATCGACGCCGCGCTCGATGCTCATCCTGACATTTCGGCAATCTTCCTGCAGGCGACCGAGACTTCCACGGGTGCCATGATGGATCTTGAGGGAATCGCCGCACAGGTGCGAAGGCGGGGGGATCCGGTCCTGGTCACAGACGCCATCACCGGGTTGGGGACCACGCCGATCAACACGGACGAGTGGGGAATTGATATCGTCATCGGCGGATCGCAAAAGGCTTTCATGCTGCCGCCCGGTGTCGCCATGCTCTCGATCAGCGAGCGCGCCTGGCGTCGGATCGAAAAATGCGGGCGGCCGCGTTACTACCTCGATCTGAGGCGTGAACGCAAGGCGCAGGCACAGGGTCAGAGTGCGTACACCCCCGCGGTCTCGATTATCCAGGGGCTGAAATCGGCCCTGGACCTGATATTGAAAATGGGTGTGGACGGTCTCGTGGCGAATGCGGGCCTGCAGGCGGGGGCCACGAGAGCGGCGATCCTGCGTTGGGGAATGCAGATCTTTCCGCGTGTCTCGGGGAATGCCGTAACGGCCTTCGTGCCGCCGGCAGGAGTCGATCCTTCCAAGGTGATGAAAATGATGCGGGACAGGTTCGGTGTGCTCATCAGCGGGGGGCAAGGCAGTATGAAAGGCAAGATCCTTCGCATCGGGCACTTGGGCTACTTCGACTTCCTGGAGACACTCGGGATGATCGGATGTCTCGAAATCGCCCTGACTGAGGCCGGTGCCTCGCTCGAGACCGGGTCCGGCTGCCGCGCGGCGCTCGAGTATTACCGTGAGTTCGGGAAAAATCGATGACACGTATCGTAGCGCTTGAACGAGTATCTGCTGCCGGCCTGGATGCTTTACGTTCGGTTCCCGGCTTCGATGTCCTGGAGTTGTACGACGACGATCCGGCGCGAATCCGCGAGGCACTGGCGACTGCCGATGCCCTCCTGGTGAGGAGCAGGACCAGGGTTACAGCCGACCTGCTGGATCAAGCCCCCGCGCTCAAGGTGATCGGCCGCCCGGGCACCGGCGTGGACAACATAGACCTCGCGGCGGCCACCCGCCGCGGCGTCGTCGTCATGAACACGCCCGCCGGCAACAGCGTAAGCGCTGCGGAACACACGATGGGTCTCCTGCTCGCGCTGCTGAGGAAGATACCGCAGGCGAACCTCTCATTGAGGCAGGGCAAGTGGGAACGCCACCGGTTCACGGGCACGGAACTCAACGGCAAGAAGCTCGGGATCGTAGGGTACGGAAAGATCGGAACGGAAGTGGCGAAGCGCGCCCTTTGTTTCAAGGCCGAGGTGCTGGTCTTTGATCCCTTCGTCTCTGAGACCCTTGCCCGGGAGCAAAGCATCCGGCTTGTGGATCTCGACGACCTGCTGAAGGAGTCCGACATCGTCACCCTCCACGCGCCGGTGACCGCAGCGACGCGCAACCTGATCAACGCCGGAACCATTGCCAGGATGAAGGACGGACCGAACTGGTCGGCCTTCCGAACGTTGTCGCGACCCCGCACCTCGGGGCCTCGACGGTTGAGGCCCAGGAAAAGGTCGGATACGAAATTGCACTGCAGGTGCGCGACTACTTCGTCGATGGAATCGTGCGCAACGCGGTGAACTTCCCGTCGGTGTCCCTGGCCGAATATCGCAGCATCGCTCCCTTCCTCGAGCTCGGCGAGAAACTCGGCAGCTTTGCCGGCCAGCTGGCGGAAGGCCGCATCCATGAAATCTCGGTCCGCTACTACGGCGAACTGACCGGGATCAATACGCACCTCATCTGCAGTTCGATTGTCGTCGGGGCGCTCAGGCCCGTCCTGACGGAGCGGGTCACGCTGGTCAATGCGCTCGAAACGGCAAGAGAACGCGGCATCCATTTCCTGGAATCCCGGAGTTCCCGCGAGCGAAGCTTCAACAACCTGATCTCGGTCAAGGTGGCCACCGACCGGGACCAGTGGTGGGTTGAGGGAACCGTTCACCACCGGAAGCACCTCCACGTCGTTTCACTCCAGGGCATAGATGTTGACGCGCCCCTCGGGGGCCACATGCTCATTCTCTCCAACGAGGACACGCCCGGTGTCATCGGGCGCGTCGGCACGATTCTGGGCGACAATGGCGTAAATATCGCCAGCTTCGCCCTGGGTCGGGGAGAGGGTTCACGGGAAGCGGTCGGAATCGTGAACGTGGACTCGGAGGTGGCGACGGGTGTGCTCGAGCGCCTTCGCTCCCTGCCGGCGGTGCGCCGGGCCGCCCTCGTGAAGGTATAGCCGCGACCATGTCCCGCCGCGCGCCCAAGCCTCCGCGGTGGGATCCCTCCTCTGTCCTGCAGGTCGTGACCGGTCTGTGAATCACAGAGCAGCCCGGGAAGACGGTTGTAGGGCGGGACAAAATCCGTATAATTAAAAATTCGTTTGCATATTTATCGAGAGCTATGGGCAAGAGAATTCCGCGTCACGCGAAGATCCTTGATCTTGTGCACCGCAGGTCTGTATCCAGCCAGCAGGAATTGGCGCACCTTCTCCGCCGCGAAGGATTCACGGCGACACAGTCGACGCTCTCCCGGGACATCCGCGAGATCGGGCTCGTCAAATCGAGGGGCAGGTACCGGCTGCCATCGGAGGTGAATCGGATGCCGGAGGAGAGATCCCTGCGACGAACGATCCGGGATCTGGTGGTCAAGAGTGCCGTCTCCGGCAAC
>JAFNAH010000178.1 GCA_017860075.1 Acidobacteriota bacterium
GTCGTAGCGGTCCTTCGCTACCTGCGCAGCGCCGATGAAGTCGACCATCACGTGTTCGTGCATGAGCGTCATCCCGAGATCCTGCGCCGGGACGGCGCCCCGCACCGTCATGGCCACCTCAGGCGCAGTCAACGAAGAAGCGCCTTTCGACGGGACCAGGCATAATCCCGCAAGTGAAAGGAGGAATTCCCGTCGGGCCATGGCGTCTGTCATCCTGTTTCTCCGTTGCTCTATTCAAGATAGCCCGCTGCCCCACACGAATGCAACGACGCTGTTCAACCCCTTCAGGGTTGGCACCTGTTAATCACCCTGATCCCCGGGATTTACACCCCGGGCTGTTGTATTCGACGCTTTCAGCGTCGGCGGCTTCGATCGCGGCTGCCAGCAGCGCCGTCCCGCCACCACCAGCGGATCAACGGGCTGAACGGCCTGATGATGCTCACCCCCCGGATACAATATCTCGTAAGCGATCCCGGAGGGGGCGAACAGGCCAGCCCGGGGTGCAAACCCGTAGGCGCTAACTTATGCTCATGGCTCCTTCGCACACCCCAACCTGGACTTTAACTTGGACCTGGACGTGGACTTGGATCTGGTCTGGCGCTTGTCGCGCAGCCGCAACCGCAGAAAACCGGCCACCTCCTGCATTAATCATTCAGAATGCTCCAGAGAAAGCGCAGGGCGTGAGAACACACTGGTCAAAGTCCACGTCGAAGTCCAGGTCCAGGTCTACGTCCAGGTTCGACGACGCGACGAAATCCAGTCCAGGTTAGCGCTTATGGGGTGCAAACCCCGGGGTTGATCGGACCTGCCGCACAGCCCAACCCTGAAGTGCTTGGACGGCGATCGCCCCACGAGACATGAGTACTTCAATTTCCAGCGTCTGAATCACGGTCACATTCTTGGCATTCTGTCAGCTGCATGCGGCCATGATCGCAGTGTGCGGCCGTCTCCACGAGGTGCATTCATCTCCCTCCCATGGCCACGCAGTACCAGGGAGATGCGACGGGCCGCCGATCCGTCCTGCCGACAGAGAGAACTGCGGCGCGATCCTGCGGGGGGTATATGTTCAGCTCTTCTTTGATGTCACCGCAAAAAAGGAACGATACTGCTGTTCAACGCGAACACTGGAACATTTCGGACAGCGGACCTTCTTCCTGTCATGCTCGCTGACCGTCATCACGAGCGTGAACTTCTTGCGGCATTTGTTGCAGGCGTAATCATAACTTGGCATACGCAACCCTCCGGGTAGGCAGTTACCGATTCACGTATCGAATCCTTTTTACCGAGTCCTGGCCTGTTTTTCAAGGTTCTCACGGCCGCGCCTGATCGTCTTCCAAAACTAGGTGCTGTAGGTCGCACTGCTTCAGGCTAGAATATGCGCATTGCCGAGGAGCGGATGAGCACAACGATTCAGATACCCCTGCAGGATCGCCTGGTGGGCGAAGAGTATCCCACCGCTCTTGCGGCCAGGATCGCCTCGAGGTTTGATCTGCCCGGACCGGTGGAGGCCTATGATTTCGCGGAGAAGGGCAATATAAACCAGCACACGTTCCTCATCACCGGAGGCCCTCCGCCGGTACGGCGGGAGTTTCTGCTCCAGTGCATAAACCAGCAGGTCTTCACACGGCCCAGGACAGTCATGGCCGCCATGATTGCCTGCCTCGATGCCCAACGGCGAGGCGTGGCGGCGGGACTTCTGCCGGCGGACCAGGAGTGGGAGACCATCACGCTGGTTCCGACGCGGCAGGGAGATGCTTTTCTTGAATTCGAGAGTCGGCGCGGAAAGACCTGGTGGCGACTCATGGTAAAAATCAGCGGTTGCCGGACTTTCAAGAGTCTGGGCGAAATCCAGGACCGCGGGGAGCGGCTTGCACTGGCGGAGCAGGCCGGGCGCGGCCTTGCGATCTACGGGGACCTTACGGCCGACATGGACACGAGCAACCTGGTCAGCCCGCTGCCCGGTTACCGCAACACGCGGGTGTACTTCGACCAGCTCCAGTCCGTCCTGCTCGGCAACCGCATTCTCGAGGACGCCGTACCGTTGCTCCCTGCTGACCCGATTGTCCGACAGAGCACCGAGCAGCACTACCTCGTCCATCTGCCGCCGGAAGAAAGCCAGAGGAGGGTCGAGGACCCGGAATTGCGGCACTTCATCGACCTCGCGCGCGGCCATAGAGAGTTCGGACTTACGCTGCTGCGGGGGATGGGGGACGGAACGATCCGCACCGTGGCTATCCACGGCGACACCAAGCTGGACAATTTCCTGTTCAGCCGGGAGACCGGAAGGGTCAAGGCCATGGTGGACCTCGACACGATCATGCCCCATACGTGGCTGGCGGATTGGGGGGACATGGTCCGGTCGCTCGTAAACGTCGCCGGCGAAAAAGAGAGGGATCTCCGAAGTGTCGTCGTCGACATGGACATCTACAGGGCGCTCGCGCGCGGCTTCCTCGGGGCAGCACGGAAAGTGACGGGCGCCGAGGTCGAGCTCATGGCGGATGCCGTTGAGATTATCGCGCTCGAGCTGGGCATACGCTTTATGACCGACTACTTGCGGGGGGACACATATTTCAAGCTGAGCCCTACCGACCCGCCCGACCTGAACAAGGTTCGCGGGATGGTGCAGTTGACGCTTTTCGAGAGGTTGCGTGACAACGGCGAGGCCGCCCGGCAATGCATCGCGGAGCTCTCGTCGCGCGGCTCCGGCCTTGGCAGCCGGGAGTAGCCACGGGATGTGCGGAGGTGCGCACCTTCCCGACACAGAAGGGTAACAGGTCAGGCTGGTGGACGTTCGACGATGCGAGAGCTGAAGATCAGCACATCGTGGGTTCGGGGAGTGGTAGGGGACGCGCTGACGCCCGAACTGGTGGTTCATTTCGCGGCCGCTTTCGGCACGTGGGTCGACGGTGAGCCTGTCGTCATCGGCAGAGATACGCGCCGGTCGTCGAACATGCTCCGCGCCGCGGTGTGCGCGGGGTTGATGTCACCCGGGTGCGAAGTCATCGACCTGGGCGTGTGTCCCACGCCGCTGGTTTCGTTCGCCGTCCGCGAACTGGGTTGCGCCGGGGGCATTTCCATCACCGGCAGCCACAACGACTCTGAGTGGAACGCCCTCAAGTTCGTCGGGCCCGACGGAGCCCTGCTCAACTCGGTGCGCGGAGAGGAACTCCTGGACATCTACCACGCCTCGACCTTCGCAGCCGCACCGTCAGACCGGCTGATGCCCGTCACGGGGGCGCCGCAGATTCAGGACCGCTACCTTGAACACCTGCTGGCGACCCTCAACGCAGACCCGATACGGCAGCGAAAGTTCACCGTCGCCATGGACTTCTGCAACGGAGCATGTGCAGGACTGGCCGAGAGGTTCCTGCAGGAATTGAACTGCAAGCTCCTGCCCATTCACGCGCAGCCCAAGGAGGTCTTCGCCCATCCACCCGCACCGACGCCCTCGAACATGGGCACCCTGGTTTCAGAGATGCGGCGCTCGAGAGCGGACCTCGGTGCAGCGGTCAACATCGATGGTGACAGGATTGCGTTTGTTACCGGCGAGGGATTCCCGCTTTCGGAGGAGTATACTCTCCCGCTCGCGGCGCTCGGGCGTCTTGCCCGGCGGCCGGGACCGGTCGTGACCAACCTATCCACTTCCCGGATGATCGAATTCGTAGCCCGGGAGTACGGGCAGAAGGTCATCCGCACTTTTGTGGGTGAGAGCTATGTGATGGACCGCGGGTTCGAGGAAGGTGCGGTTCTCGCCGGCGAGGGTTCAGGCGGTGCCGGTGCCCTGCCCGCCACTACCACGTTCGACGCGCTTCTGACGCTCGGCCTGATCCTTGAAACCCTGGCAGGGACCAACTCGACCCTGACCACGCTGGCAGGCAAACTCCCCCACCTCGCGATGAGAAAAGGCGAGTTGCCTTGCGAGCCGGATCAGGCACACCGGGCGCTCGAGGCACTCCGGGTCGCGTACCAGGACCGTTCGCCCGATTGCACCGACGGCGTCCGGGTCGAGTGGGAGGATGCCTGGATGCACGCCCGCGTCTCCAACACGGAGCCACTTCTGCGCGTGATAGTCGAGGCGGGGGGTGAGGACCGGGCGGACTGTCTTTTCGAGGAGGCGATGATCTTCGCGCGCCGTGCCCCGGGCAAGGAGAAAGGGGCGAAATGACAAACCCGCTCTCGCTGAAGATCAGCCTCGCCGGCGTCCGCGGTGTAGCCGGAACGTCCCTGACCCCGCAGCTGGTGACCTCTTTCGCCGCAGCCTTCGGCACTTACTGCGGCACGGGATCTATCGTCGTCGGCACCGACACCAGGCCTTCCCGGGAGATGCTCACGCACGCGGCCGTGGCAGGACTCTTGAGCGTGGGCTGCACCCCCGTAATCCTCGGGATCGTCCCGCTGCCTACGCTGCAGAGTCACGTCCGGAAAATCAGCGCCGCCGGGGGAATCTGCATTACCGCGAGCCACAACCCGATGGAGTGGAACGCGCTCAAATTCCTTGGGTCGGATGGGACCGCGTTGCGCGCCAACCAGTTCGCCGAGTTGACCGACCTCTACCACCAGGGGCTGTATCCGCGGGTCAGTTCTTTCCGGATCCAGGAGTGCCGTTTTGACGACTCGGCAGTGGCTGCCCACCGTGAGACGATTCTGACCGCGATCAACGAGGTGGCGATTCGATCGCGCCATTTCAAGGTGGCAATCGATTGCTGCAACGGCGCAGCCTGCAAAGCCACTCCCGAATTTCTCAAAGCTCTCGGCTGCCAGGTGATCGAAGTGAACACCGATCCCTGCGCGCCCTTTCCACGAAATCCGGAGCCGGCGGGGCGAGCCCATCGGGGAGGACTGCACGCTCGCGCTTGTCCTGGACCACGTGCTCCCCCGCCGCCCCGGGCCGGTTGTCGTCAGCATGTCGACGAGCCGGATGGCCGATGACGTTGCCGCCCGGCACAGCTCAGCCATCCATCGAGCCCGTGTGGGAGAGGTTCATGTGCTCGATCGCATGCTGGCCGTCGGTTCCAGGATCGGGGGCGAAGGTAACGGGGGCGTGATCGCGCCTTCGATCAATCCATGCCGCGACAGCTTTGTCGCGATGGCGTTCCTGCTCGAGGCGCTCGCGGAGACCAAGAGTACGGTCAGCGAGCTCCGCGGCCAGCTGCCCTCTTACGCCATGGTGAAGCACAGGATCGCCTGCCGGTCGCGCGACGCAACGCCTTTCCTGAGGTTGGTACGCCATCTCTTCAGGAACAACGAGATCGACCTGACGGACGGCGTGAGGGTCCTGTGGCCCGACCGCTGGGTCCACGTGCGGGCGTCGAACACCGAACCGGTGATCCGCATCATCGCGGAGGCTCCAACGGAAACCGAGGCCAGCCAGCTGGCTCAGCGTGTGATGGAGTACCTACGTCCAGGTCTAAGTCCAAGTCCAGGTCGAAGCTTCCCAACTGAGGGCAGTGTGCCGACCCGTCGGGACAATGCCTCGGTCGAACGGCACTTCAATCCACACTGTCACCCAGCTCACCTGAAACCCTTCGCCGATCCGATACGACGCGGATCGTGAGCGAGACCAGGAAGCAGGTAAACATGAGCGCAGCCCCGATATAGAACGGCACCTCGTGACTGAACTCGAACAGAGATCGGGCCGAGCGCGAGGAGCAGCGCGTAGATTCTTATGTCCGCGACGATCGGGATCAGGACGAGGGTGCATCCGACGAGAACCGTGCCGGCCACGACGAGCCTGTGTTCCCCGAATCGCCTGGCGAGTCGGCCGATTAGCAGGCCCTGAACGATGGCCCCGGTCACTCCGACTACCACCAGGAAGTACGCAGTCATCGCCGAGGCGTGCCGCAGATGTGCGGTACTTGAACCGCCGCCAGTCGATGGAAGCCAGATTCTTTCGATATAGAGTCCAAGCGTCTGCTCCATCAGTGAGAACGCCACCGTTCCTACCAGGTAAAGCCAGAACAGCTGCGGGACATTCGGGTGCTTGACCGCGTTCTTGAGCTCGCGCCAGGACAATCCCAGGTGGTGTCGTCCTGACGTCTTTCCACGTCGAGTCTCCCGAACCGGTTCGGCCGGCTTTCCGGCGGACAGCATCGCCGGATGCGTCTCCGGAAGCCTGAAAAAGGCATAGAACCAATTGATGGTTGAAAGCCCTGCAGCGATGAACGCCGGCAGAGAAAGGCTGTACTGGCTGAAGAGTCCGCCAATCGCCGGGCCGAGGATGAAACCGAGCCCGAAGGCTGCGCCGATGATGCCCATGCCTTTCGCGCGCGTCTCCGGCGTCGTGGAGTCCGCCACGATCGCCTGCGCGGTGCCGATATTCGCGCTGCCGAAGCCCGACGTGATCCTGGCGAGGAAGAGCATGGGCAGGCTCCCTGCCAGGCCGAACAGTGCGTAGCCGATCGCGTTGATGGCTATCGTGAAGAGCATGATCGGCCGGCGCCCGACCGAATCCGAAATTCGACCCAGAAAAGGAGCGAACAGAAACTGCACGAGGGAGAAGGAAGCGCTCAGGAGCGTTATGGCGGCCGGCCTCGCCCCGAACAGTTCCGCATAGAAGGGCTGGATCGGGATCAGGATACCGAAGCCGATGAGATCCAGGAATACCGCAAGGAAAACGATGCCCAGAGGATTGCGGGCGCGCTCAGCCGAAACCCGGCTGCCCGGGACAGGCTGATTCCCGGCCCCGCCGTTGGCAGACGACCTGTTCATAGCGACTCTTCCGCCATCACGGCTTGTACTTGTCCGTCTGGCGGACCAGCGGCAGAATCACGCGGTCTACCGAGGCTTCGCTTTCGTCCAGCTGAGCGCTGTAGAGGAACCAGTGTTCCACATGTTCGCTCTTATCCCCCGGCTGCATCTGTTTCAGAGCGCCGAGAGTCTCGACTTCGATCATCTCCGGATCGGTATAGGTTTCGGTGTTGCAGCCGAAGTCGACGTAGGTTGCCTTCGGGTCGAACCCGAACCGCTTCAGAAACAGGTCGCCGTTCAGGTAGTAGGCAGCCCAGCCAAGCGTGTTCATGATGCCGATCTTCTGCTTGGTCGTTGCTTTCGGGTCCTGTTTGAGCTGAATGTACCTGGTGCCCCAGATCCAGCGCGGATCCTTCATATCCGTGTAATGCCAGAGCGTCAACGGCCTGGCCGGCGCCAGGTATTCCGGGTGCGGGCGATAGGGCTCGTGCGGAAACATGGCCCTGCCGCCCGGCGCCATCACCGTGAGTGCCCAGGGTGCGAGCTCGACTGTCCAGAGGTTCTTGTTGACCAGCCTGTGCAGCAGAGTCACGTGATCGCTCGCGGGGTCCAGGGTGATCTCGATTTCCTTGGCGATGCCGGTGGTGGACTCGACCGGCTGCACGAGCTTGAGGGTCTTGCCATCCCACGAATATTTGACCGGCCCGTTGTCGGGGGCATAGGTGCGCGGCATGGCTTCGGGTGCGTGCCAGAGGCGGTGCCCGCCATAGCTGCGCCACTCGTCGCCGCCGGTCTTACCCATCTGCGCTGCGAATTCCTTCAGGACATTCTGTTTCCCGATAAAGCCAAAACGAATGACGCGCGGCCCCAC
>JAFNAH010000179.1 GCA_017860075.1 Acidobacteriota bacterium
GTCGGGTCATCGCTCCGGTGTAGGCGCCCTTCTCCCGCCCGAACAGCTCGCTCTCGATCAGCGGCGGCGGCAGGGCGGCACAGTTGATGATCACCATGGTTTTTCCGCTGCGGCCGCTCATGTCGTGGATCGCCTGCGCGAGCAGTTCCTTGCCCGTACCCGTCTCGCCGGTGATGAGCACCGCCGTATCTGTCGGCGCCACCCGCCTGGCCTGCGCGAACATCTTCCGGATTCCCTCGCTCTCGCCCACGATGGATGAGTGCCCGTCGTCCCGCCGGAGCTGCTCCCGCAGGTACACGTTCTCCATCTGCAGGCGGTCGCGGAGCCGCTGCACCTCTTCCAGCGTCTGCCGCAGCTGCTCCTCCAGTTCCTTCCGCACGGTGATGTCGGTGTTGATCCCCATCAGCCGGGGCGTTTCGCCGGATGCGCCGGCGTACAAGCGGCCGCGGGAATGCGTCCAGCGGACGCTCCCGTCCGGGCGCACGATACGGGCGTCCACTTCCACCATCTCCGGCGAGCGCCGCGCCCGGTCAAGCGCTTCGAGAACCTGGTCCCGATCCTCGGGATGGATCATGTCCATGACACGCTCGACTTCCAGATGGTCACCCGGTGGCAGGCCGAACAGCTCCATGACCTTGGGGTTGATCCAGAAGCGCGTGCCGGCCTCGTTCAGAACCCAGAGCCCCGCGTCGGCGGCCGAGGTGGCAAGAAACAGCCGCTCCTCGCTCTCCCGGAGCACCTGATCATCGCGCTTGCGGGCCAGGGCATTGGCGAATACCTGTGCGACAAGCTTCAACCGGGTGACGAGATTCACCCGCCAGTCCCGCTCTTCCCGGATGACGATAAAATTCACCACGCCGAACGTCGGACCGCCCCCCGTGGACAATGGAATGGACGCGGTCGATTTAACGCCGAACTTTCGCGCATTTTCCACGTCGAGCGCTGCTTCGGGTGGAGCATCCGTCAACCGGGACAGGATAACGCTCTCGCCTTTGAGGTACCTCGCCAGGGCCCACGGGAAGTGCTCCTTGAGGTCGAAGACCTCCGGCAAAGGTGGAAAATCCGGGGGCAGGTGGCTGTGGGTCAGGAACATCGAGCCGGGATGGTCCGGGGATATTTGCCAGAGCGTGGACAGATCCAGGTCCAGGCATTCACAAACCCGACGCTGGGCAAACTCGATTGCGGTATCCACCTGTTCCGCCGGCAGGTTGACGAAATGGGCCGACAGATCGGCCAGCAGCGTCTCGAATCGCAGGGAATCTTCCAGGGAGCGAGGCGGGCTGCCCACGGGTGCTTCCGTTGGTATGGTGTCGTGTTCCATGATAATGGTTCCTTCCACGTTGCCACTTCCCTTCGCGATTATACTCCCATCCGGGCCGGCGGAAACCCCTACCCGGGTGCACCCCTTACGGGTGCAAAGATAGCAACCCGCTTGAAAACAACAGGCATTTCAGTAGGCAAAGGGACCATGGCAAATGGGAGATGTTTGCACGGTCAAGGCGGCGTTTTACAAGCCCAAACGATGGTCAACCTGCAAGGTAACGAAGCCGATGGATGTTGAATGGCAGGGAAAGGAAAAAACCCGTGGGCGGGGGGGTAACCCCATCCACGGGCTCGGAAAAGTGCTGGCTCCCCATCTGTAACAGATTGCGAACCACCCCCGGAGGTCTCGAGCCGGAGGTCTGGTTCCGGATCGTCCACCTCGCCCAGGAAACCCCCTGTGGCGCCCCCGTGGCCGCCTACCGCGAACAAATCGTCGAAATCGCCCTCGGGCCCAAGGGGGCGTTCGAAAATGGCAACATCGGTTCCCTATTCCGCCGGGCGCCGCCGGACCAATTGCTAGGCGCAGCCCCGCCCTGCCGTGGAGACCCCAAACCGCCCCGGGAATCGAAGACCCCCCGAGTAGTTAAACTCCTCCGCAAAGCTGTCGAGTGGAAAACTCTCCTGGAATCCGGGAGAATGTCGAAAGTCAGACCGAGATCGCACGGCAAGAAGGTATTACCCGGGCAAGGGTGACCCAGATCATGGGATTGCTTAGGTTAGCGCCAGAGATCGCAGAAAAAGATCCTTACCCCACCTGATACACGTAACCGGTACCCCGTGACCGAGCGAATGCTCCGACCCATTGGAACCATCACGAATCAACTCGAACAGTTACAGGAGTTCAACAGGCTATTGGTGTAGTTGCTCCACCCTTTCGTTTCGTGGAACCTCATACAACCACGGGTTTCCCTATCATTACAATAAGTTGCCTCGAGTCGATTTCGCGAAATGGTAACGTGGCACTAGCCATCGAACCTATCGAATGAACGAAGTGATCAGCCGCAAGAAAATTAAGGGGAGTATTTATTTATGGAAAAGGAAAAGCAGACAACTGGATCGAACAGGCAAGATCGCCGAGCCCTCAGTCGCCGTGACTTTTTGGCTAATGCTGCCCTTATCGGTGCAGGATTGGCCGTCGGGCCATTGTTGGGGACCGCATCATCGGAGGAAATCAACAACTGGAACGGCAAAGGGCTCCGTCAAGGAAAAAACAAGATGAAAATACGAAAACCAGGAAAGTTGGAAGTCTCGGAAATGGGGTCCGGGTGCATGAGCATCAGCGCCAACTACGGACCCCCCGCAGACAGAAACCAGGGCATCAAGGTCATTCGTACAGCCCATGAAAAAGGCGTCACGTTCTTTGATACGGCCGAAGTATACGGCCCCTATACAAACGAAGAGCTTGTTGGAGAAGCGCTCGCGCCTTTCCGCGACAAAGTTGTTATCGCAACCAAATTCGGCTTTGATCTTGAAGCGGGTGGTCTTAATAGCCGACCAACGCACATCAAGAAAGTGGTTGAGGGCTCACTCAAGCGCCTTAAGACCGACCGCATCGATCTCTATTACCAGCACCGGGTAGATCGCAAAGTGCCAATCGAAGATGTGGCGGGTGCGATCAAGGATCTCATCAAAGAGGGGAAAGTCTTGCACTTCGGTCTCTCCGAGGCGAGTGCACGAACAATCCGCCGAGCGCATGCCGTTCAACCGGTATCAGCCATTCAGACCGAATACTCGCTCATGGAAAGAGATCCGGAAAAAAACGGCGTACTTGAAACTTGCGGGGAGCTGGGAATCGGCTTCGTCCCATGGGGCCCGGTTGGAATGGGTTTTCTGACCGGGAAAATCGATGCTCGCACGAAGTTCGACCCGAAAACGGACCTTCGATCCGAGTTCGAGCGTTTTTCTCCTGAAAACCTAGAAGCAAACAGGCCGATTGTCGATTGGCTCGGAAAATTCGCGGGAAATAAGAACGCGACACCGGCTCAAGTTGCCCTTGCATGGCTTCTGGCGCAGAAGCCATGGATTGTTCCAATCCCGGGTACACGCAACATGGATCACCTGGAAGAGAACTTGGGAGCCATCAATGTTCAGCTGATGCCTGCGGATCTTCGTGAGATCGAAACTGCTTTCTCTAAAATCAAAGTGCGCGGTGGTCGTATGTCTGAGAAACACATGCGCGATGTCGATCAAACGATGTGACGAAGACTCGGAAGCCCAATCCCAATCATTCAAGGAACGGAGCCACACCCCTATGAAGCACATCTCGATCGGCGGACTAGACGTCTCCCGCATAGGACTCGGTGCCATGTCGATGTCCGGCTACTACAACATCGGGGCAGGCAGCGACGCCGAGTCGATTCGCGCCATCCACCGGGCGCTGGACCTGGGCGTCACGCACCTCGACACCGCCGAGATCTACGGCCCCTACTTCAACGAGGAACTGGTTGGTCGGGCCATCAAGGGCCGGCGCAACCAGGTGGTGTTGGCGACGAAGTTCGGCATCGTCTCGCACTCCGGTGGCGGCCCTGGCGTCCTCGACAGCAGCCCGGCGAACATCCGCGCCGCGGTCGAGGGCTCCCTGAAGCGGCTCGGCACCGACCACATCGACCTGTACTACCAGCACCGGGTAGATCCGAAGACCCCCATCGAGGAGACCGTCGGCGCTCTGGTCAAACTGGTCGCCGAGGGCAAGGTCCGCCACATCGGCCTGTCCGAGGCCGGCCCCGCCACGATCCGCCGCGCCCACGCCGTTCACCCGGTCGCCGCGCTGCAAACGGAGTACTCCCTGTGGACCCGTGACCCGGAGGCCAAACTGCTGCCGCTGCTGCGCGAGCTGGGCATCGGTTTTGTTCCCTACTCGCCGCTCGGCCACGGCTTCCTCACCGGCGAGATCCGCTCACCCGAGCAGCTTTCCGACGACGATTGGCGCAAGACAAATCCGCGCTTCACCGGCGAGAACTTCCAGCACAACCTGCGGACCGTCGACGAGGTAAAGGCTGTTGCGGCCGAGGCGGGTGCAACACCGGCACAGATCGCTCTGGCCTGGCTGCTCGCGCAGGGTGACGACATCGCTCCGATTCCCGGCACCAAGCGGGTCGCCCGCGTCGAAGAGAACACAGCCGCCGACCGCGTGAAGCTGAGCGCCAAGCAGATCGAACGGTTGAACAACCTCACGCCGGCCGCCGGCGAACGCCACGACGAAGGCAACATGGCCGTCATCGATCGCTGACTGTTGAACGAGCCCGGAGCGGCTACTGACCAAGGTTGACGAACGGTGCGCGTGGGCGGGAATTGCAGTCGCGTACCCGCTCCGCGTATGCTGTAACACTAGGGCAAAAAGGCAATAAAGTGTTAACCAACAAGAGTTTAGGTCGAACCTTGTAAATATCCCCACCTGGGACAGAGAAATGGATCGACTTCCAAGAAAAACGGGGCCAAAAGGCCCCGTTTTTCTGCTGTCCGCGATCAATTATTTCACCTTGAACA
>JAFNAH010000180.1 GCA_017860075.1 Acidobacteriota bacterium
CGTCGTTGGAGCCTTGGTGGGATCATTCATGGGTTTGTCCTCTCTGATCGAGACATAGTATGAGCGATGTCAGTTGCCGCTTTTCCGGCGACGGCCGGCCTATCGAAGTTCCACCAGAACGTAATTACGGCCCCGATAGAGACGCACGCCGTCGCCGGCCTTTACCATGGCCAGGGGGCGCGGAGTCAGGAGGCCGGCATCCCGGCTGGTCTTCACCGAAAAGAGGAGTGCTCCGGCGAGATCATAGACATTCAGTATCCCTTCCCGGGTCACTCCAAACGGATAGACCCCGACCGCCAGATTCCTTCCGCCGATCCGCACCGGCACGTCGGTGGCCCAGAAACCTTCAATTTTGGCGCGCGTCTCTGTGGCGTACCCCGAGTTGTCCACCAACGCCGCGATCACGTGCTTCTTCTCGCGGATCCGGACAGCCGCCGCGTTCCGCATTTGCGTAGGCGCGACCTGCCCTTCGTAGTAGAAGCCGGTCGGAACAACGCGCGGCAGCTCCTCCTCAGAAACGATCACGGGTCCCTGCGCTGAAGCGGGGACAAGGTGCCATGCGAAGAAGAGCAGCGTCCAGAGAGCGAACCTCAGTCGATGTCGATGCATTGCGTCTCCACGTGGATTACACCATGAGCGTGTCGCTTTGCCACCATGATACCGAACCTCGACGGCGGGGCTCTGACGTCGCCCGCCGCGGCATTGGCGCGCTCTGATTCGCGCCTCACGAAGTGGGGTCCGGCCCCCGCGCTTTCTTCCTGCTCGATCGGCCATCCACGCGGGGCAATTCAATACCCAAATCCTTGAGCTTTCGAAACAGCGTGCTCTTGTGGATTCCGAGTTCGCGCGCAGTAGCCAGGCGGTTATACCGGTTGCGCTCGAGCCCTTCCGTGATGGCGCGGATCTCCATACTCCTCAGATCCGGGCTTACCGTCCCGCTCTGACCCGGTCCGGCGGGAATCCCGGTCAAGTATGCGGGAAGATGATGCGGCTCGATCACCGGCATCGTGCAAAGAACGTAGGCGTGTTCCAGGATGTTTATCAGCTCGCGTATGTTCCCGGGAAACTCGTGGGATTGCAGCACAGCCATCACTTCGCTGCTGACGCCTGCTATCTGTTTGCCGTATTCGAGGTTGAAATTCCTGATGATCCGCTCAACCAGGAGGGCCATATCCTCCCTGCGTTCCCTCAACGGCGGCAATTCGAGTGTGACAACGTTAATGCGATAGTAAAGGTCCGAACGGAACCGGCCCTCTTTCACCAGCGTCGACAGCGGGCGGTTGGTGGCTGTGATGAATCTGGCTGCAGTCTTCTCCGGCGCCATGCTGCCCAGAGGCAGGTACGTCTTCTCCTGCAGCACACGCAGCAACTTGGTCTGCAGTAGAGGGCTCAGATCCCCGATTTCGTCCAGGAATATCGTTCCTTCGCCCGCCAGGGTGAAGAGCCCCGCCTTGTCTTTGGAGGCGCCGGTGAAAGCGCCCGCGCGATATCCGAAGAGTTCCGATTCCAACAGGCTGTCGGGCAGGGTGGCGCAATTGACGACGATCATCGGCTTCGCAGCCCGAGGACTCAGGCTGTGCACGGTCCGTGCCAGCAACTCCTTGCCTGTTCCGGTCTCGCCCTGGAGCAGAACCGTGCAGTTGCTGGTCGAAATCTGAGGGAGCACCTTCAATATCCCCTGCATCTGCCGATTGAAGCTGGCCAGTTCACCCAGTTCATACTTGGCCGACCCCGGGGATGGGGAGTGGTCGCCAAAAAGGTACAGTTCCTCCACGGCGGCACGGGTCCGGCAGTGTTGGGCAGGCGTGTGAGTCTGACTGCATACTCCCAGCGCCCGACCGGCGCTGTCCTGCCCGTCAAGAGGCCGGGCACCCTGCTCGCGCACGATAGTCACAAAAGCATCGGCTCCCGCGAGGGCGGTGTATTTCGAGCACATTTCGACCTTGACCGTGGAACCATCCTTGCGGCGGTGCGTCATTTCGCGGTAGATGCCCCCGCAATCCTTGAGCACCGCACTGGTGCCTGCCGGAGTGGTCTGAGGTTCCGCAAAGAGATCGCGAACATTTCGGGAGAGCAATTCCTCGCGCGAAAACCCGTATACCGACACTGCCGCCTTGTTGGCATCCAGTATCTTCCCGTCGGGACGAATCACGAAATAGACCGCATCCGTCGGCTCTGAGAGATGCTGGAAGCGCTGCAGCGACGCCTCCAGGTTCTTGCGGTCGGTGATGTCGCTCAGGATACAGACGGCGCCCAGCAACCGGCCTTCGGGGCTTATGACCGGGTCCGAGGTAACCTTTAACCACCTTCCGGACCGGGCGATTTCGAGGGACTGACGACTTCGACTCTTGAGGTTGATCAGGGCGGGGGTGGAACCGGCATCGGGAGAATCCCCATTCAGCAGCCCGGGGAGGATCTGCCCGGTCAGGGCTCCCTGGGCTTTACCCAGCAGCGATTCACACGCGGCATTGCACCGGGTGATTGCCCCCTCGTGATCCAGCAGTGCGATGCCATCCACGACGGCGTCGAACGCCGCCTGCCAGTACTGGAAAAGCGGGTTCCGGACTCCTTCGACGTCCTGAACGCGCATGAGGGACTTTATCGTGGCCACCAGCAGCGGAGGCTCTACCGGTGAGGTCAGGTAGCCGTCGGCACCTCCGTCCAATCCCTTGACCTTGTCCGAACCTTCGGTAAAACAGGCCGAGATCTGAACAATCAAGGTGGATGCGGTAGCAGGATTCGTCCTGATCTGCCGGCAGACCTCGTATCCGCTCAGGTCGGGCAGGTTGATGTCGAGCAGAACGACATCGGGCTTGGACTCGGATACGAGCTCAAGGGCCTCTTTGCCGGTTTCGGCTTCGATAACCGTGAATCCGGCACGCCTCAGCGTGACAGTCTTGATGCGCAAGGAGTCCCTGCTGTCGTCCACATTCAGGACGATACACTTCTTGTCTGATCCCTCAACCGCGGTCGATTCCAAGGCCCCTCCTGCGGGAGACGGTTGCGCAGAGCTGTATTATATCATCTAGAAGCGGGGCCTCCCTCAATCTCCCACAGACACAATGGACCGGCAGGCTACAGCAACACATTCGTCGAGCAAAAGCGTGGGACGGCACTATCCGAGCCGGCGACCCGGTGGCAGTCACGTGATTGCAGCTGGCTATTTCGCGGTTCCGGCTGCAGAATGACTCACCGGGTAACCCTGATCCCGTCTGTAGCAAGGAGGAACCGACATGACATCCGGAAAGCCATCTGATCCACTCGCACCACAGGATATGCCGAGACGCAGCTTTCTCAAGAAGTCCTCGGCTGCCGGGGTAGCCGCAGCAATTCCCTTCCCGTTCATCAACGTGCGCTATGGGCTCGCCGCACCCGAACCGATCCGGGTCGGGGTCGTCGGATGCGGGGGCCGCGGCACCGGTGCCGCGTTGAACATCCTGCAGGCCAAGACCGAAGTGATCTATCCGCCCCCTCGAAAGGGCTACCACACCGAGAACGCTGTCCCCGGAGCAAAATCAATGGCCGAGAACGTGGAGGTCATCGCGCTGGCCGACCTCTTCCGCGACCGTCTCGAGGAATGCCGTGCACAGCTTCGGGCCGTCGGAACCACTATCGGGGACGAGCACTGCTTTGTCGGCTTCGACGCCTGTGCGAACCTGCTTCAGGTGCCGGGGCTCAACTACGTGATTCTCGCAACGCCTCCGGCGTTCCGTCCCCGGGAACTGCGGGCCGCAGTCGAAGCCGGGAAGCACGTTTTCATGGAGAAACCGGCCGCTGTCGACGCCCCGGGTGTTCGTTCCATAATCGAGTCGGGTGAGATAGCCAAGAGGAAGAACCTGGGGATTGTTGCCGGAACCCTGCGCCGACACTCGGCAGACCAGATCGAAACGGTCAGGCGGCTTCATGAGGGCGCGATCGGAGAGATCGTCGAAGCGCGGGCTTACTTCAATATCGGCGAGATCTGGATGATCCCGCGCGAAGCAGGATGGGGGCAGATGGAGTGGCAAATCCGCAATTGGCCCTACTTCACCTGGGCCTCGGGCGACATCCTCGTGGAGCAACACATCCATACGATCGACCTGGTGAATTGGGTCGTGGGAGCCAACCCGGTGCGGGCCTACGGCATGGGCGGCAGGCTGGCCCGCCCCTCCTGGGAGTACGGTCACATCTACGATCACTTCGCAATCGAGTACGAGTATCCCGGAGGAGCCCGCCTCTTCAGCCAGAACCGACAGATCGACGGCTGCACTGACCGCATCGGCGCAGAAGTCCGGGGGACCAAGGGCACGAGCAACTGCGAAAACCGGATCCAGGGCGAACGTGAGTGGGTTTTCCAGGGCCAGGTGCGGGACGCCTACGAGCAGGAGCACATCGACCTGATAGAAAGCATCCGTGCCGGGAAACCTCTGAACGAGGCGAGAACCGTCGCCGAGAGCACGCTCGCAGCCATTATGGGCCGCGAATCGGCCTACAGCGGTCAGGAGATAACCTGGGAGGCGGCGATGAACTCCAGGCGGGATTACACGCCCAAGGAGTTCACAATGGGCGATTGTCCCTTCCCGGAGGTCCCCATGCCCCGAAACTACAGGTTCTACTAAATCTCAGGCCGGCACGTACTGGCGCAGGTAGCGGAGGCCCATCCGGAAACCGGTCTTGAAGTCTTCGCTGAAGTTGCCGTCCGGCAAGGGTTCACCGTACGTTTCGTCCTCGTGCTCTATGTTCATGGACCCACGGTAGCCCGCATCCATGAGCACGGTGAATATCTTCGGCCAGTCCAGCTGACCGTAACC
>JAFNAH010000181.1 GCA_017860075.1 Acidobacteriota bacterium
GGCAAGACCGGGGAGAGATCCGGTTGGGAAAGAGTGTGGGGCAGCCCGGGATTCGAGGCGACCGTGCGCAGCCTCGGCAGCGCCGTCGACGCCAAACGCATGTCCGGCAACCTTTTCCACCTCGCGAAGGACCCGCTCCCCTATCGCAAACTGAACCTGACACTGCCGGGCCACGCGAAAAGCACGCTGGAGGAAGCAGATGATTTCATCGCCGGGCAACTGGAGTCGTGGGGATACAGTGTGCAGCGTGAGGCGGTACGCGTGCAGGCGTTCCGCCGCGATACCAGGAAACCGATACAGGAACAGTACTCTCCACCCATGCCCGGCGATCCCTGGTACACAGCCCATAATCTCTATGCGGAGAGAAAAGGCCGCTCGCATCCCGACGAGATCATACTCCTGCTGGCCCACAAGGACTCGCAGAGCTGGATCGACTCGCCCGGGGCCAACGACAACGCGATCGGGACCGTCTGCGTTCTGGAAATAGCCTGCCTGCTCGCCGGGCACACCCCCGAGAGGACCATCCGTTTTCTCTTCTGCAACGAGGAGCACACCCCGTGGACGAGCGTCACGGCGGCGCAGAACGCGAGGAAGCGCGGGGACAGGATCATCGCCATTTTCAACCTCGATGGCGTCGGGGGAAAGCCGGCTGCGGAAAAGGCCGCCGGCAAGCTGACCAACGTATCGTTCATCAACGCAGGCTACTCTGCCGCGATCATCAACATCGGGTCCTGGCCCTACGGGGATCCCAACTACCACGCGGAGGAGGACACCCCTGAGAACTCCGACGTGCCGAATGCGGCGAAGGTAGTGCAGGCCACCCTGGCCGCGGTTCTCACAGTCGACGAGAGCCCGGCGAAGCCTTAGGACACAGCAGACCGCGCGAGTTAACATTGCCGTAAGTGGGAATGTCCGGCCGCTCCGTCCACCTGAGGCCTGTGCAGGGTCGGCCCCGCTGCGTGCCGGCGCCGGCCCCGCTTATCTCCCCTGCCGCCACCTGAAACCGCCCTCATTCCCCAAAGTCCGGAACTGAAACAGGGCAACCGACCTGTGCCTCTTGCTCCTCGTGAAATAGATCACAACAAGAGAGACGATAGGATACGATTTCTTAGCTGATTCAAGACACTGATAATAATAATGATAACTCTTTATCGACCTGGAGTTGGAGAGTAAGAAATATTTCATTCCGTTTCAGAAATATTTCTTGACAAATTGCTATTTGTGGACGATTTTGGGGCCCGTGTCAGCAAGAAAGCGCGAAGGCGGTCGAAAGCCGGCAACCTATCTCGAGGTGGCACGTCTCGCGAAGGTCAGCGCAGCCACCGTAACACGTATGGCAGCGGGAGGTGCCGGCGTCAGCAAAGAAGTCTCCCTCCGTGTAAGGCGCGCCGCTGAGAAGCTCGGGACGGATCTGGAAAAGAAGAAAAGAACGAGGATCATCGCCTTCCTGCTCTCCAATCGTGACGTACTCCACCCGTTTCAGGGCCACATTCTCCTGGGAGCCGAGGCCTACTGCGCTGCAAACGGCTGGGAGATGCTGTTCCAGTCTTTTCGCTATCCGCTTTTCGGTAGCTACCCCGAGATTCATCTCCCGCAGATCGTCAGCCGGCGCGACCTGCTGCGCGGAATTATCCTCGGCGGAACAAACTCGGCCAGCCTGCTTCGCGCGCTCAAGAAACGGGGCATGCCGTTCGCAGTTCTGGGGAACAACGTAGTAGGGGACTGGCAGCCGGCCGATTGCGACGTCGTCTCCTCGGACGACGTCAACGGGGCGTACGAACTCACTTGCGACCTGGTCGCCCAGGGTCATCGCGATATCTGGTTCATCGGCGACCTGCAACTTCCCTGGTATCGCAATTGCGCGGAGGGCTACGGGCACGCAATGGCAAACGCGGGGCTTCAGCCGCGCATCAAGGAGATCCATACGGGCGACCGCGAACTCGGATATCTCGCCGCGAGGTCCATCCTGAACACCCCCCCGGTAACCGCCGTTTTTGCGGGTAACGACCAGGTGGCGGCGGGGGTATACCGAGCGTTCGGCGAAGCGGGGATGCGTATCCCCGCCGACATCAGTGTCGTCGGCTTTAACGACACCGAGGGGCAAAACCTCTATCCTGCCCTGACAACCGTGCGAGAGTTCCCGGAAGAAATCGGGAAGCATCTCGCAGAGTTCGTGCTCGAACGCATCACCAACCCGGAAGCCCCGGGGCGACAATTGCTGCTGCCCACTCAACTCGTCCGACGCGAGTCTTCGGCGGCGCTGTCGCGTGTCGGAAATATCGTGCAATCAGGAGTCTCGGTTCCTGATCCCGCAAGAGGCCCATCCATCGGGGACAGGAATTCCGGATAGAGAGGCTGCCTGATGTTGATCCAAAGGAATTCTGCCATTCATCAAGAGGAGAGAAACTATATGAGGTCCAGACTCAATCTCTTGCTTCTCGCCGTGGCGATCTGCTTCGTGCCGATGACGCTTCGGGCACAGGTTGATACCGGGACGATCGTCGGTGCTGTGAAAGATGCGACCGGCGGCGTAATACCGGATGCCACGGTGGTCTTAACGAACGTGGGCACCGGGATCAAGACCACTCTGAAGACCGGGGCCGACGGCACCTACGTAGCCACGCCGCTTAAGATCGGAGATTATACGGTCTCAGCGGAGGCGCAGGGATTCAAGACGCAGACCCGCAGGAACATCGTCCTGCAGGTACAGGACAGGCTTCGAGTAGATCTCGAACTCGAGGTGGGAAATATCAGCGAGCAGGTGATCGTCGAGGACGCTCCACCCGCGCTGGAGACCGAAACCTCGTCGCTGGGGGACGTCATAAGCAGCTCCCAGATTACTACGCTTCCTCTCAACGGCAGGGACTACACTCAGCTGGCGGTCCTGACCTCAGGTGTCTCCAGGACCGATCTGGGCGACAACGGCAACAACGGCGGCAGCTTTGCATCGAACGGCGCCCGGGCCACGCTCAACAACTTCCTGCTCGACGGTATCGACAATAACTCGAACGACAACGGCCGCAACGTCTTGCAGACCAGCGTCGATGCGATTGCTGAATTCAAAGTCCAGACCAATTCCTACTCCGCCGAGTTCGGCCGCAGCGGCGGAGCGGTGATCAACGCGACAATCAAGTCGGGATCCAACGACTTCCACGGCACCGTGTTCGAGTTCATCCGTAACTCGGCGCTTGATGCCCGCGACTACTTTGCCGATCCTCGCGAACCAAAGCCGCTATTCCAGTTGAACCAGTTCGGCGGCACGCTGGGCGGCCCGATCATCAAAAACAAGACCTTCTTCTTCGCGGACTACCAGGGCAGCATCCTGCGGGACGAACAGACGCAGATCTCAACGGTGCCGATGCCCGCAGAAAGGGACGGCGATTTTTCCGCCTCCGGCGTGAACATCTACGACCCGGCAACCACGGATCCGAACAACGAGAACGCCCGAGTCCAGTTTGAAGGCAACCGCATACCCTCCAGCCGTTTCGATTCGGTAGCCAAGGCGTTCATGGATCTCTACCCGAACCCCAACGTTCCCGGCGTCACCCGCAACAACTACATCCAGACCGGAAGATTCACCGACAAGATCCACTCGACGAATGTGAGGGTCGACCATAGCTTCTCCAGCCGGCATCAGTTGTTCGGCCGGTTCGCCTACAACAATCAGCACACCGAGACACCGGCTCCACTGCCGGGACTGGCTAACGGCGGCGGTTCCCGCACCGGTGACACCTTCATCAACGCCGAAGGCGTCTCGCTGGGCGATACATTCACGATAAATTCGGCCACCATCAACGAATTCCGCGGCGGTTTCACGAGGCTCAAGGAGGATCGCGGGCTGCCGTTCGAAGGTCAGAACTACCCGCCCCCGGAGCTCCGCGTGCCCGGCGTGCCCGATAACCCGGCAACCAACGGCCTGGCGGTGCTTCAGCCCAGCTGTTGTCGCCGGGTTGGTGATCCTTCGTTCTCGCCGACTCTGATCACAACTTACGAATCGCAGGTCTCCGACACTGTGAGCATGATACGCGGACCCCACACGCTCAAAATGGGAGTGCAGATCCGCCGCAGCCAGTTCAACATCTTCCAGGTGAACGCACCCCGCGGCCGCCTTTCCTTTAACGGGCGCTTCACCAGAGATCCCTCGACCGGCGATGGCGGGAGTTCCCTTGCCGACATGCTGCTCGGATACACAAACAACGCCCGCCTGTCTTCCCTCAGCGACCTGGGCAACCGCCAGGGCTCCTACGGGGGCTTCATAATGGACGATTGGAAGGCCACGCCGCGACTGACGCTGAATCTCGGGTTGCGGTACGACTACACGTCTCCGATCGTCGAGGTGCATGACGAACAGGCGAACCTCGATTTTGCCACCGGGGAGATCGTCGTTCCAGACTTGAACAAGGTCACCGACCCGGGCAAATTCAAGTTCCAGCAAGGCAAGAATCGTGCCCTCGTCGACGGGGACAAGTATAACTTCGCGCCTCGCATCGGATTCGCGTGGATGCCGTTTGCCGACGGGAAGACGGTACTTCGTGCCGGCTATGGAATGTACTGGAGCGCCCAGGAGTACCGGACTGCCGGCGGCAACCAGCTGGCGTACAATATCCCCTTCTACGTCGAGTCTGCTTTTACCAGCAGTGTGAACAGCAGCGCCCCAAAGATTCAGGTGAGTACCGGCTTCCCGCCCCAGGACCTGGACCAGGTCGTCGATGTGGCGGTGGTTTCAGCAGATGCGCGTCTGAAGTCACCGTACTACCAGCATTGGAATTTCAACCTCCAGCACCAGCTCCCTTGGGCGGTCACCCTTGAGGCCGGGTATGCCGGTTCAAAGGGCACTCACCTGCAGGTCGGCACCGACCGCAACCAGGTGCACGCGCCAATACCCGGCAACGAGGAGCCCGACCGGCCGTACCCGCAGTACGGACCCTTCCTGAATTTCGAGAACCGCGGCAGTTCGATCTATCATGCCCTCCAGCTCAAGGCTACGAAGAGATTGTCTGGTGGCTTCGACTTCCTGAGCGCGTTTACGTATGCGAAAGCGATCGACGACCAGGGCCCGGTCTGCTGTTCTTACCTGTTCCCGCAGGACAGCATGAACACGGCAGCCGAAAGGGGCCGTGCCGACCTGGATCAGCGCCTGCGCTGGGTCACCAGTTTCAACTATGACCTGCCCTTCGGCGCCGGACATCAACACAACACTCAGAACCAGGTGGGGGATGCGCTTCTGGGAGGCTGGTCCCTGGGAGGAATACGTCATCGATGGCCCCGGTATCATTAACCTGGACATGGCGCTGCACAAGGAGTTCAAGCTCTCCGAGTCCAAGCTCTTTCAGTTCCGGGTGGAGTTCTTCAATTTCCTGAACCATCCGAACCTCGGCCCTCCGGGTCTCACTATCGGTGAAGATGCAGGAGAAATCACCGACACGTCCACCCGGCAGCGCCAGATTCAGTTCGGCCTTAAGTTCATCTTCTGAGGCGAGTACCTTCGTCGGATGGCAGCTCGAGGGCCAGGTGCCGGGAAACCGGCAGGGAACCCTGGCCCTCACCGCAATTGAAATGAAAATGAGCCGTCTGCGTTGACTGGCTCCGCGCACGCCCAGCGTACTGGGCGGCGGATACCGGCTTTCGTCTCAAGTTCGGCCCTGAGCAGCAGCTTCTGTCCGTCCATGCCTTTCGGGAGTATGAAGGACGCCTGCCGCAGCCTCCCGCCGAACGGATGACCCGCGTCCAACCCGCCTCCGACCTTCACTTTCCCATC
>JAFNAH010000182.1 GCA_017860075.1 Acidobacteriota bacterium
TCTTCACCGGCTGCGTCTTCCCGGAATTCAGATCATAGAGATGGATCACGCCGAACTGCTCGTACACGATCGCGCCCGGCCCCGCGCTCGCCGACTTCAGGTCGAGGGCGCTGTTCCTGATCGCTTCGGTGACCTTCTTTGTTCCAAGGTCATAGGCGAAAAGGGTCGTATAGCCGTTTCGGTCGGAAAGGAAATAGATCTTCTTGCCGGCCCACATCGGATTGAAATCCGTGGAGTTTTCCCGCGGGAGTTTTTCAACGCTCGAATCGCTGAGCCTTGCCAGCCATATAGGCGTCGTCCGGCCCCCGCGATAGCGTTTCCAGATTTGATTCGCACGCGGGAACGGAACGTAGGCGATTTGCCCGCCATCCGGGGAATAGGAACCTTCATAGGCCATGTGCAGCGGAATTTCCGCTGGGAATCCGCCGTCCACGGAAACGGTGAAAAGGCGCGTAAAGCCGCTCGTGCTGTTGCATGCGGAGCGAAAGAGAACGTTCTTACCGTCCGGCGTCCAGCCGGCCACGGAATCATTGCCCGGATGATACGTAAGGCGCTTAGGCACCCCTCCGATTGCGGGAACCACGTAAACATCCACGTTCCCGTCATACTCGCCCGTGAACGCGATCGTGGAGCCGTCCGGGGAGAAAAAGGGGTCAGTCTCAACGCCTACACCGGTAGTCAGCCGTTCGGCTTCCCCGCCAGAGCGCGGTATGATCCACAGATCCCCGCCGTAGGCAAAAACGATGTGCGTTCTGCTCAGCGTGGGCTTCTGGAAAAGCGTGACCTTATCGATTTGAGCGCCAGCGGAAAGAGCGAACGACAGAATCAGGCAGACAACCAGAAGGGGAGGGGAAATTCTTCGCATTGTGACTGTCTCCTTTGAGAAAGGACCGCTGAGGCCCGCCAGGTTCGACAAAATCCGGCTCCAAATTCGATTCAGTATATCTGCCCTCGCAGCGTGGCAGTTGGGAAATCGAGGCCGAAGATTTGGAGTATGGAAGGGGACTGGGACAGGCCGAGGGGATGCCTGCGCAGCGCGGGCAAGTGGCCTCGGAAAGCATGATGCTGCCAGGCGGCGGACAATCCCGCAAAGCTGCCCGCCATCCGCGAAAACCCAGTACTGCTATCGAGCCCCATGGATCCGGGCACTTGGAGTAGCGGCCATCCCGTTGATCCGATCTCGTGTCGGCTTGAACGAACGCCGATACCTCCAGGAAAAACCCTGATGCTGGCAGCTGGGCCACACTCAGCTGGAGTATCAGTGCCAGAGCCCGGCCCGACGACAACTACGCAGTCAGCCGGTAGTCGTGATGCAACCCGATTGAACCACGCGAAGATGACCAGATTGACAGACTGTACGACCGCCATCCGGAGCAGAATCTTCATGCCGGAAACATGAAGTCCAGGAACCCCAAAATCCAACGAAATCTGTTGGATCGCAGTTTTGGCGGAGCACGGGGCCTGATGATCTGTCAGGACGAGCCAACCTCGTTCGGGGCGAAGTCTGGGCCGCGGCGCTCCCCCTGAAGTAGACGCTCAGGGCATCATTCCGATCTGGCCGTAGTGCATCATGGGAAGAGAGGTGAGGAGTCCCTGACCGAAAAGCAGACCCATGGCAACAACCCCCTCGTCGCTCGAACTGACTTCCAGGAATCCCCTGAAGTCAGCCGGCATATTGGAGGGAAATATCTGGTTGATGAACTTGGCGACCTGGTTCCCGGGACCTAGCGTCAGGGGGCTCGTCGCCAGCGTATTTCCATCACTGTCTCGGAGCCGCAGCGTGACGGTGACCGCCTTCGCATTCGTATTGACGAGGGCCACTCCCGTGTAGAGGTCATCGTTTGACTGGGCGCTTATGATAGAGGTAGCAAACTTGCCCATTTCGTACATGCTGGGCATCACACCTACCCGGGAACTGGGCTGTCCTGAGTCGCTGTACGTATAGAAGACATCGGCCATTATCCTCATTCCACGTGTCATCGTCTGGCCGTCCATCATGCCCCAGCCTGAGCCGCTCGCCGGTTCGTCGACGTCAATCAGCGCCCAGCCGGGGGTATCCGACCCTGCCGAGGACAGCTCGTAGTGGGCCGACCTGGAGGGATCGAGTGAGAAAGCGAACTCCGAGACCGGTGGGCCGCCATTGACACTCACCTGCAGACGAGATCCGTCCTGATGATAGAGGTAGACCTTGCCGGTAGTTGTCAGTTCTTGTGGCGAGACCCATGTCATCACCCGGGGGTCTCCCATGTTGAGCAGCAGCAGACTTGTGGAGTAGTGCTGGCCAACGACCATTTGGGGAAGGATAAGATCATGGTCCATGTTGTGCCCGCCATAGCCCATGAAGGTCCCGTTCCCCATTCCACCCGGCATCTGCGCGAGAGCGGTCGCACCTGAGCAGAGGAACACCGATACGAAAGCTGCAAAGACTAAGCTGTTACTCTTCATAACCCTGCCTTTCCAACGGCCGATGTCCTGGAGGCACGCTACTATCGATGCATCCAGCGCCGTTCCACCCGAGTCGTTACTGACAAGGATGCCAGAGAGCACCAGGAGGCTCAAGTCCCCCTGTGGGTAGTCAAAAATTCATCGCCCCGAATTCGTGTACTTGGAATCGAAGAATTGTTCGGAAGTCGAAGAACTGGGAAGTTCGGGGGGCGCCTCGGGATGGAAGCAAGTTCATGTTTCCACCGCTGCCTTAGACACTGATGCGTGTCAGCACAAAATCATCTGCATGAAGAAAGAGGCTCTTCAGGCAGTCTGTCGCCAGTCGTATCGATGATGCAAGCCACCGAGGCGCGGGAATGAAACCAATTGCGCAGATTGGTCCGGCTTAGCAGAAACAGGTCGCTTCGCCGGTGTGTCTTTCTCAAGCGAGTCATGGATCCGGTCCGCATGATAATAGGAAACGTAATCCCGGATCGCACAGCGCAGATGAATGTCATCGAGGAGGACCAGGTGATCAAAAAGCTCTCTGCGACAACTTCCGATCCGGCATTCCGATACTCCATTCTCCAGGGGCATGCAAGACTTATGCGTCTGGGTTTCATGCCGCCGGCTCTCAGCAGATCGGTTACCTCCACGCCAAACTTGTTGTCACGATCCAATATCATGTAGCGGTAAGCACGTAAGCCCGGAAATGCCTCCATCAGCTGCTGCACTATCCAGGGGCCGGTCGGGTGTTCCGTGACACTGAAATGGACTATCCTGCGTCGACCGTGTTCGATGACGAAGAAACAATACAAGACTCGGAAGGTCAGGGTCGGCACAGTGAAGAAGTCCATGGCCACGATCACATCGCGGTGATTGCGCAGGAAAGCCGCCCAGAGAGGTGCAGCCACCCGACAAGGGCATCATCGTTGAGATCCCGAGAGTCGGCGGCCTCCACCATCGCTGCCGGCGACGCGCAGCCTGATCGCTCCTCTCATCTCCCCCGCCAAGCGACTTTCCACTGAAAAGTGATATGCCGACCCGTCTCTCGACGTTCGATCGGTCATTCCCTGCTTCTTACCGCCAGACACGTTTCAACCAATCGGAAACCACATCGCTTGTCCGCACCTCTCAAGGATAAGGCAAATTCAGCTCGGATGGACTTATTGGAAGGGACGGGTATCGCAGATCGCGAGAAACAGTGCATTCGGAGGTCTCGAAGCCGAACTTCAAAAACTCGCCTCCAATTCTCAGAGCGCCCGATCCCGCATCCTACTTTCCACCCGCCGCGATCACATTGAGTTTCAGATGCGACGGATGAAGGCTGGACCGGTGTACGGTATGCACCGCGCTCCGGAAGTCCTCCTGCCGGGCCGAGTAAATGTCCACGAATGTTTGTGGATTGCGGTCGATGAGGGGGAACCACGTGCTTTGGATCTGGACCATGATGCGGTGCCCCTTGAGAAAGCAGTGGTTTCTGTCCCGCAAGTCGAACTCGATCCTGGCTACGGTGTTTGGAACCAACGGCTCGGGCTTTTCGAAACTGTTCCGGTACTTGCTCCGGAAGACCTCCCCAGCAAGCAGCATCTGGAAATCTCCCATGCGGACATTGGCGGGATTCGGCCGCGGATCAGGCGAGTCGCCGGGATAGACGTCGATCAGCTTGACCACCCAGTCCGCATCTGTCCCCGTTGTGGATACGTAGAGACTGGCGATGATGGGGCCCGCAATAGTGAGGTCTTCGGTCAGGGCCTCTGACTGATATACGAGCACGTCGGGACGCCGCGCCGCAAAACGTTGGTCCTCGACCATCCACAGATGCCCCTGGGTCGTGCGGATTTCCGAGGACCAGGGAACGGGTTTCCGGGGATTGCTCGTGTAAGAGTCCGCCGCCCGGTTGTCCGATTCCGGAGGCAGCTCGAAAGAGAGCTTCCCGTTCGCTCGCAGATAGCACTTCCTCTCTTCCGTGTGCCTGGGCGGCCAGCGGTCATAAGATATCCAGCGGTTTGATCCTGTCTCGAAAACCAGGGCTTCAGGAAGCTCGAGAGTTCCCTTGTCTTTCAAATAGAAGTTGAAGAACGGCAGCTCCACTCTTTCGCGATAATCCTCTCCCGTCTTGACGCCAAACCGGATGTTTCCCAGGACGTCTCCGTCCATGGACGCCCAGCCGCCGTGCAACCATGGTCCGACGACGAGGGAGCTCTTGTTGACGGGATTGTTCGCCTCGAGCGCCTTGTAGATGCTCATAGGGCCGTAGAAGTCCTCGGCGTCAAACCAGCCGGCTACGTTCAGGACGGGATGCCGGATGTCCCTTAAATGCGGCAGGACATTCTGTCTTTTCCAATATTCGTCGTAGT
>JAFNAH010000183.1 GCA_017860075.1 Acidobacteriota bacterium
TCGCCTGCAGCCGCCCGCTCTTCGTTGATGCGGTTGAAGGCCGAGATCGGCAGATAGGCCTCTCCTCTGATCTCGATCAAATCGGGCACCGGCTGCCCGGACCTGAATCTCAGAGGGATGGCTTTTATGGTCTTGAGATTGGCCGTGATATCTTCGCCGGCCAAACCGTTGCCGCGCGTCGCCCCTTGCACGAAAACACCGCGCTCATAGGTCATCGTCACGGCAATGCCGTCGATCTTCAGCTCGGTGACGAAGTCGATGTCGTCGCTCTGCAGGAGGTTCACTATCCGCTTGTTGAATGCCCTCAGCTCCTCCTCGTCGAACGCGTTTGCCAGGCTCAGCATCGGGCGCCGGTGTTCGACCTTCCTGAATTTCTCCTGCGGCTCGGCACCGATCCGCCGCGAGGGCGAGTCCGGCGAGGACAATTCCGGGTACTCAGCCTCCAATTCGAGGAGCTCCCGGAACAGCCGGTCATACTCCTCGTCGCTGATGACGGGGTCGTTCAGAACGTGGTAACGGTAGTTATGGAATTCGATCTCTTTGCGCAGCTCTGCTACGCGCGCAGAGGCCCTGTCGATGTCTCTGTCCACGGCTTTGAATATAGCATTTTTCCGCCCCGGCAAGGCGGGGCGCGGTGAGTGCGCTGCACCGCAGCGCCCCGGTGTCCGCGCCGGCGGCGCGGACCCGCTTTGCAGCCCACGTCATCGCTGAGAGAGACGGATCGATCAGGGGCCTGCAAGCTCCGACAGCGGCACGCCGCTTCCGCCCTTCTGCTTGCTCAGCTCCGCGGCCTGCATGAAAGCCATGATCTCCAGCATCTCTTCGACACGCAGCGGGGCGACTCCCGTCTGGAAGAACTTCACCACCTCGCGCAGCATTCCGGCATAGGGAGGCCCTTCAATGGGATCGCTCGTCTTGATTCCATCGTGCCCGAAGAGGGTCGCCCCGTAGTCGGCCTTCCCTTCACGGATGCCACGGAAGGTGCCCAGCCGGCCGTCTTTCCACCTGCCAACCACGACATCCGTGCCCGGGGTATTGATCCGAACGACCGATTCGCAGCCGGGACCCATCAGCGTGAAAAGGATCTCCACGCCGTGAATCCCGTACCAGAACAGGTCGGGGTGATGGGGTTCGGTCGGAGAAGGACAGTAGACATCGCAACCCACGACGGCACCCAGAGTCGAATCCTGCGTCAGAGACTTTATGGCGGTTTGATAGCGCAGGCTGGAGCAGCTGAACCAGGGGACGCCGCTCTCGGCTCCCAGCCGCGCTATGGCCCGCGCATCGGCCAGGCTTGCGGCAAGCGGCTTGTCTATGAAGACACGCTTGCGTGCGGCGAACACCGGCTTCACCTGTTCGAGGTGCTTTCTCCCGTCTACGCTCAGCAACAGGACCGCGTCGACCTTCGAACAGAGCGTAGGGATGTCAGGGACGATCTCCAGCCCCCACTTGTCTCTCAACTGGGCGGTGAACCCTTCGACGCGGCTGGCGCTTGCTTCGACATCGGGGCTTCCACCCTTGTAGGCGGCGATCACTTTCGCGCCAGGCACATGGTCCGCGGACGCGGTGTCGTTGAAGATCCTCGTGAATTCGATCGCGTGCGACGTGTCCAGGCCGATGATCCCGACCCGGATGGGAACCTGCGGATCATTCGCGTTTGCACACCGGCCCTTCCCCGTAAACGCGGCAACGATGAGTAACGGCAGCACCAAAATCGACCACTTCATTCGCACCTCCCGGGTGGATGTGGTTGTCTGTATTTCCGAAGCCGGGCAATTATAGTGTCAATTAAGGGGGAAGCGACAGTACTTGCGTGGTTTTCAGGCGAGGCCCTGACGCTGCAGCCGCTTGTAATAGATGAGCGAGTGGGCAACCGGTATCAAAAGGGCGGCGATCAGGAGCACGAAGGACAGCACAAACCAACCCGTGAGGATCACCAGTACAAAGCCGACAGCTCCTGCAAGCACCAGGATCCTGGCTGCCAGCCGGTGCGTCGCGTACCAGACGCGTTCGCTGGCAAGAGTCCAGGGTGTGCGGATGCCGATGTAGAAATTCCTCGGCACCTTTCCGAGCACGTTGCCCAGGAGCGCGAAGAACAGGAATATTCCCGCCACCATCGCACGACCGACGTCACCGGCCCAACCCATCGCCGCGGCCACGCTGACGGCGTGGACGTAACCGATCAGGAGAACAATCACGACCATTATGTAGAGGTAGGTCGGCCGGCTCCCCGTGTCAGCCACCTCGAACCTGCGCGGCGAGAGCCAGGGCAGAAACCGGAAGGCGAGCAACATCAGGGCCATGAGACCGGGTCCCAGGAAGGCCGCCCAGGACTTGGCGCCGTAACCGTCAATTTCGCCGTGAATGTTCCAGTGCATCGGTATGCGATCAGGGAGGCTCGGATACAAAATCAGCGAGAGCGCGAGAGCTGCTGCAGTCAGAATGATGCCAGTGAGATAGTGCTTGTGTTTCATGATGACGCACCCCGATCGGCCTTGCGGGTGAGATCGAGCACCCAACGCATGACATCCTGGATCACGGTCGTGTTCAGCGAATACCAGATCTGCTGACCCTCGCGTCGGCTCTTGATGAAATCGGCCTCCTTGAGCACCGAGAAATGATGCGACATGGAGGGCTTGGTCATGTCGAAGTGATCCGCCAGCTCGCCGGCTGTCATTTCCCCCCGACCGAGCAGTCGCAGAATCTCTCGCCGCGTCGGATCTGCCAATGCCTTGAACGCTCGATTCGTAGCCATATATTAGACATTTCGTCAAATGTCTAAATATATTCTCACCGATTCTGTGCACAAGTCAAGTGGGTTCTCCCCAATCACAAGCGGGAGTTTGCCGGGGGATAAGACGCACCGCGCCGCAGTGCGCCTCAGGTCCGCGCCGGCGGCGCGGACCCGCTTGCCGCGAACTCAAATCCTTGCGGCAATGTGGGCGTTGCGCGACTCGAGAGCGCGGAACAGGACTTCCCTCACCCGGTCATAGCTCGCGGGCACTTCGATGGGCGGATTCGCGAAACGCGACTCGATCCCTTCCAGCCGTCTGGCATGGTAGCGGTTCTTGAAGGACGAGAACTTCAGCCCGTGCGCGGTCGAGATCACAACAACCCTGTCCGAGCTGTTCACCTTGCCCGCGAGCACCCACTTCTTGAGCGCCGCAAGGGCAACGCCCGTGTGCGGGCAGTTATAGAGTCCGGTCAGGTCCGCTTCCGCCGCTGCCTCTGCGAGCTCGCCTTCGGAGGCCTGCTCCACACCGCTGTCGAACTGCCGGAGCACACGGACAGCCTTCTTGACACTCACCGGATGCCCGATCTGAATTGCGCTGGCGAGTGTCGGTTTCGCCTGGACCGGCTCGAAGCGGTCAAATCCGGCAAGGTAGCTCCGATAGAGAGGGTTGGCATTCTCAGCCTGTGCGCAGAGTATCCTCGGCAAACGGTCGATCAGGCCCACTTCGCGCATCATCAGGAAGCCTTTGCCCAGGGCCGTCACGTTCCCGAGATTTCCTCCCGGAATCACGACGAGATCGGGCACTTCCCAGTCGAATTGCTGGCAGAGCTCGAAGCTGAGCGTTTTCTGGCCCTCCACGCGCAGCGAATTCATGGAATTTGCCAGGTAGATATTGTTGCGTCCCGTTATCTCCCGGACTATCTGCATGCATCCGTCGAAGTCGGTGTCGATCGAGAGCGTGATGGCGCCATTGGCGATCGGCTGGACGAGTTGCTCGGCCGAAACCTTGTTACGCGGCAGGAATACGATCGCCGGAATGCCTGCGGCCGCGCAGTAGGCCGCCAGAGAGGCGGACGTGTCGCCTGTCGAGGCGCATGCCACTGCCGGGATCTCCTTCCCCTCGTGCCGCATCTGTTTGACCATGCTCACCAGCACGGTCATACCAAGGTCCTTGAAGGACCCGGTGTGGCTGTTCCCGCACTGTTTGACCCAAAGGTCCTGGAGCCCCCAGCGGTGACCCAGTTGCTCGGCCCAGAAGAGGTTGGTGCCCCCCTCGCAGGTGGAGACGACGTTCTCATCCTGCACGTCCGGGCACACAAACTCCTTCTTGCCCCAGACGCCGGATCCAAAGGGCCAGAAAGTCCGCATAAAGCGGCTGTCGAAGATGTCCTTCCATTCCTCCGGGGTCGTTTCGCGCAGAGGAGCCAGATCGTGCACCACTTCGAGCAGGTCGTGGCAATCGGGGCATTGATAGATAACCTCGTTGAGGGGGTGGTCGCCCGGGCACCCGTTGATGCAACGGAAGACGGCGCGATACCTGGCCTTGGGACTGGGCGATTTTAGCGGAATCGTCATGGCCGCTCACCTCGGGTGCCGCTGTTCCGGCAGCGGTCAATGGTTCAGAGGAGTCTCCTGGAAATGGTCAGAGACTGCCGTGGATTGTCGACTGTCAGTTGACGCAATTGAAGCTCGGTGATCCCGGCCTGGCGAAAAGAAGGAACGAGAACGTTGAAGAAGAAATCGTAGCTCCGGAAATCACCGCCGTCGGGCTCGCCGACACGATACCAGCCGGCGTCGAGGGAAATCAGCATCCTGTCAATGAAACCACGGTCGGCGAGAGCTTTCACCTGGCTTGCCCGCGCGGCAACTGCCGATTCAGTTGAGCCTTCAAACTCGATCCAGGCGCCCCGCTGTGCGGCCTTGACGTGGGTTTCGGTGTCCCGGACGTTTTGCGCGTGCACCCATATGAACGCACCGGGAGCCACGCCCGCCGCGGCGAGAATGTCGAGCTGCTCGAGCGCAGCCGCACCGTC
>JAFNAH010000626.1 GCA_017860075.1 Acidobacteriota bacterium
CATCATTGGTTGGATGTTGTTCATATGTATCTCGGCGAACAGGCTCCGAGCCTGGCTTCGGCGTCAGGAACCATCTACGACTCCCAGGAAGACAAGGACGCCCCCGACATCGTCTCGGCCTTGTTCGAATACCCGGGCTATACCGTCTCGTTCCAGTCCGTGATCGTAGGCAATCCCATTCCTTACGGCGTCACATTCTACGGAGACCAGGGCAAGCTGTACGTCAACAGAAACCATTACGCCTTCACTCCGGCAGAAAAAGGCGCGGACCCGGTCCAGAAGGATTTCAGGGGCGACATCACTGCAGATCACGTGCGCAATTTTCTCGACTGCTGCAAGTCACGCAGGTTGCCCAACGGCGATGTCGCGCTGGCCGCCATATCGGTGCAACCGCCGCTCCTGGCTGTGAAGTCGTACATGGAGAGACGAGGCATTCGCTTTGATCCGGAGCACAGTCTGATCCTGCCGGACTAGGTGACGTCCGCAGAAGTAAACGAAGCCGTGCAGGTGCCTGACTTGCTGGATGGTGTTCAGTTGAAGTCGGTGGTATTGTTTTGACGATCTCATAAGTCGGCCAGGAGCAACCGGCGTGCGGAACTGAACCAGAACCTCCAAGAGACAACGTAGCGAAGTCGGCCTTGTCCGGACCCGGAAGGGCGCGACGGCTCGGTGTCTGCCACCTGGTTCACGAGCGGTGAGATCCCCTTCGAAAACCTGCACAAGTCCACTCCCGCCACGGCAGACAGGTTCCTCAACGACCCTGACCCGAGCCCGCTCTTCCGGTCCGGACCAACATCCGGGACGGAAAAATGCAAGACGGATATCTCCTGTTTGAAAAAGTTTCCTACACCTACGAGGCGATGTCCGTGCCGCTGCTGGAGAATCTCTCCGTGAGCTTCCCCAAAGGGTGGACCGGTGTCGCAGGCGCTAATGGTGCGGGCAAGACAACAATTCTGAAACTGGCGACCGGGCTGCTGAAGCCTCTGTCTGGACAAGTACGGATGCACGGAGAGGCACTCTACTGCGCACAGCGTACCGATGAGGTACCGTCTTCGCTCGAACGGCTCCTCTGCGAAACCGACCGCGCAGCCTGTGAACTGAAGGGGCGGCTGGCGATCGGCAAAGACTGGGTCGCGCGCTGGGGCTCGCTCAGTCACGGAGAACGGAAACGGGCTCAGATCGGAGTCATGCTCTGGCTTCAACCCGACATACTGGCGCTCGATGAACCCACGAATCATATCGATGCGGAGGCGCGCAGCTTGCTCATCGCGGCCCTCAGAGAGTTCGATGGGATCGGCCTGCTGGTCAGTCACGACAGGGAACTCCTCGATTCATTGTGCGATCAGTGCCTGTTCCTCAATCCGCCGCGAGCCGTCATGCGGCCGGGCAGCTATTCCCAAGGAAAGTTCCAGGCGGCTCGAGAGGAAGCTGCCGCGCGCAGAAAAAGAGAGATTGCCAGTCAAAATTTTGTGAGATTGAGTGCGGAGGCACACCGACGCGCCGCAAAGGCACGCGTGGCAGATCGCAAGCGCTCGAAGGCGTCGCTCGATCGCGGGGATCGTGACGGACGGGCTCGCATCGATCTCGCCCGGATCACGGGCAAGGACGGAAAGGCCGGGCGCCTCGCCGGGCAAATGCGGGCACGGCTCGACACATGGATGAACCCACCAACCATCTTGATCTGCCTTCGATCGAATGCCTGGAGGAAGCTTTAGAGGGATGTCCGTGCGGGCTGTTCCTTGTCAGTCATGACCTGCGTCTTCTGAGCCGCCTGACGCGGAGCCGCTGGCACATAGCTCCGGCGGCGGCCGGTTCCGACGGTTCGCTGCTGCTCAGTCTACAGTAACCTCGTGACAGCGAAAGTCGCAGCGGCGAGCGCAGCGCCGGCTACTGCGTCGAGCGCATAGTGATAGCGCCCCGTGACTGTGCTGATCGCAATGCTGATCGCGATCCAGAGAAAGATGAACCCGGCAAATGGGACGAACTGCAGCAGAGCGAGCGCCGCGGCAATAGAGGCCGCCACATGAGCACTCGGGAACGTGTTCGCCTTTATGCTGAGATGCCTCAGGATGAAGAAATTGGCCGCACGCACGCCATCGCCTCCGCCAGCGGCGGTTCGGCCTCTGTCCAGCGCCCAGGGAGGCAGTGTCGGAAGGAACGGGATCATGGCGTAACACAGATAGGCGGGAGGAAGCACGATCGCCCAATATTCATCAGCGTGTCCGCGCATGTGTGTCACGTAGAGCACTCCGACCCCCATCGGCACCAGCGGGTAGCAGAAGAAATAGGCGATCTCAAAGTACGCGCGCACCAGTCCTGGCACCTCATTCATGCCAAGCGACCGTTCCAGGAAGGCAAAAAGCCGACGGTCGAACTCCTGGAGGCCGGACTGCAATCGTTTCATGGGATGTGAGAAGAAGCAGCCGCCCTGATGGTAGGCCAGCAGGATCATTGGAGCCGGCAGCCAATCCCGCACTACCGAAGCGGTCAGAGGGGACAGGAATCGACCGAGAAACTGCGCAGCCAGCACAAGTCCCGCCCCCAGTGTGCCGATAGAGAGGACCGCGATACGTTTGGTCCGCTGCAGCGGTAGCAGAAGCGCAAGGCCTCCCAACAGACAAAAGAAAAACAAATTGATCCACTCGGCAGTGCGCACGGCAGGCATCGGTTTGGATCCGGTTCGAGGAGAATCGTACTCAAAAACCAGCGCCCTGTCACCGACTCTCCTGAATTACGGTGCTGGTCTCCGTTTGCTTGACAGGTACAGGCGGTAGCCCTACGATGAGCCCCAGGAATGAATCTACAGCACACAGCCAAGGCTTCGAACTCACATTGAATCGGGAACGATGATGAAAAAACTCCTCTTCGCTCTGCTTCTGATCCTTGTCCTGTGCCCCGCGGGCACCACCGCGC
>JAFNAH010000184.1 GCA_017860075.1 Acidobacteriota bacterium
GGCAGCCCTGCGCCTCGCTTCGACGCGCGCACGCAGGATGGCAGGATCGTCCGCCTGGATGATTTCATCGGCAGGAAGAACGTCGTGCTTTTTTTCTTCTCCCGTCAGGGAACACCCGGCTGAACCGCGGAGGCTCGCGGGTTCCGCGAACTTTTCAGGGAGTTTGAACAGAACGATGCCGTCATCTTCGGCGTCAGCCCCGACTCGGCGGACGCAGACGTCGCTTTCCGTCTGACAGAGGGTCTTCCGTTCGATTTGCTGCCCGATCCCGACTTTGAGCTCTGCCGCCTGTACGGAGTCAAGGTCACGAATCTTCTCGTGTTCAAGCTGGTCGAGAGGGTGACCTTCGTCGTAGGAAAGGATGGCCTCGTAGCGGAAATAGTCCGTGATACGAAACCGGGTGCACACGCTTCCGAAGCGCTCCGGTGGCTGTAAAAGGCGGTGCGCCGCGACTCCGGGCTCCCCGCCTGCTGCGCCGTTTCGAGGGGGTTCTCCGCTCTTGAATTCGGGGGCGTTATTCCTTAACATAGGCATGCTTTTGCAGCTGGGAGATCGTCTAACGGTAGGACGGGTGGCTCTGGACCACTTAATCGGGGTTCGAATCCCTGTCTCCCAGCCAACTCCTCTTTACTGCGATCACCTGGCGAAACAGACGACTTCACGGCATACCTGATTCTGAAGAACAAGGACACCACGCAGCGCGCGCGCTTGCGTCCTGCTCAGTCCCGGCCGGAGATCATCGTGACCTGCAGCAGGCGGGTCCGCCTCATCGGGAAGGTCAGTGAGGCTCCCGGCAAAATGACTCACTGAGATCCGTATCATTCAACTATGATAGATGCTGCCTGCAGACTGTGGAGGAGGTGCTATCGATGAAGACGATCGGACGACGTTTCTTCTTCCGGAGCCTCTTGACTGGCGGCGTTCTTGCCGGGACTGGAGCGGCCCGGGCCGCACAATCCGCACCGCAGAATTCGGGAAACACGCGTTCCCCAAGCCGCCGGATGGACGAGATGACGAGCCGCGAGATTGAGTTCTACCTGAAATCCGGGGGCGATCTGGTTCTGATTCCGTTCGGACCCATCAGCGGGCACGGCGCGCTGATCACCGTGGGCATGCATGCGCATTGGGCTCACGCTCTCAGTCTGCTGATCGCGGAGAGGGCCGACGGGTTGGTATTTCCAGTTACACACTGCTGTTTTGCCGGTGCTACTCGCACCTTCCGCGGGACTGTATCGTTTACATACCAAGAGCAGGTCATGGTGCTCAAACGTATTGCATCGACCCTCAACAAGCAGGGGTTCCGGCGTACGGTCCTGGTCGGTGGGACCAACCCGGAAGACACTGCGGGTATGATCGCGGCGCGCGAGTTGTTCGACGAGACCGAGAAACCGGTCTTCTTCGTTTCCGCACGGCGCGCATTCGACCTTCCCGAGGTCCAGGAGTTGTGGCGGGGCTATCCCGGGAGCTTCGAGGAGCAGCAGATCGACCTGGCCGCCCTGAGGATCCTGGGCCGCGAACGCCCGATTCCGATGGAAAAGTGGTCCAAAGAAATCAAAACCGACAAGGACGCCGATCAGCCCGACGAGATTGCCCCTGATGTCAACGCCATGCGCAAGTGGGGAGCCGTCGGATGGCGCTACTTTGAAGAGAAGAATCACGGGAACCACGGCAACGCGGGGATCATATTCAACGGACGTTCCGACATAGACATTGCTGTCGATGTGCTCCGCAAGTCGGCGGACGTCATTGTTCCTGCGCTGGCCAGTTTCGAGCACTACTCGAAATGGCTGGAACAGCATCCCATGCAGTACATCAGTCCCACGGAGCGGTTGCAGGAGAAGTAGGGCCGGGCAGTTCCGGAAGGAGAATTCATCATGCTCACAATGAGTCGGCGGGAAGTTCTGGCTATGGCCGCAATGGGTGCCCTCATACGCGGAAACGCCCGGGCACAGTCGGCCAAGCGCGCCTATCAGTCGCGGAACCGTGCGATCTCCAGCCTGACCACGCCGGCAGCCATCCGGGAAAGGCAGCGGTGGGTTACCGAGACTTTCTGGAACCTCGTAGGCGGGATGCCGGAGCGCACTCCCCTGAACGCCCGAACGGTGGGGGCATTTGAACGGCCGGGATATCGCGTCGAGAAGGTCGTCTACGAGAGCCAGCCGAACTTTCACATCTCCGGCAATCTATATATTCCCACCGTGGGGCGACCGCCGTTTCCCGGGGTCCTGTACCAGATGGGCCACACGACTAACGGGAAGGGTGACGGCACATATCAACGCTGCTGCCAGACCCTGGCGGGGCTCGGCTACATCGTCCTTGGCTTCGATCCTATGGGCCAGGGCGAACGTACTTACTATCCGGGGCCTGTGCCTTCTCAGAGCCGGCTCGGCGCGGATGAGGAACATACTTACCCCGGCCGCCAGATGCTGCTCAAAGGCATCACGAGTACCAGGCTCCAGACCTGGGATTCGGTGCGCAGCCTGGACTATCTGGCATCGCATCCGCTGGTCGATCCCAAGCGGCTCGCTTCGACCGGACAATCCGGCGGCGGCACCACTACGATGCTGCTGGCCGCGGTCGATGACCGGCTCGCGGCGGCGGTGGTCTCCTCCGGTAACACCGAGAACGTCGCCTGTGCGCATTTCAATCCCCCGGGCGCGACCGACGATGCGGAGCAAGATCTGGTCGCTTCCGGGCCGGTCGGCTTCGACCGTTGGGATCTTCTCTATCCGATCGCGCCCAAGCCTCTGCTGATCATGGTCAGCCAGCGCGACTTCTTCGGCACCTATTCGCCCAACTATCTCAGCAGCGGAATCGAGGAGTTCGAAAAACTACAGCACGTCTACCGGAGGCTCGGTCACGTTGACCGGATCGCCTGGTTCAGCACTCCGCTCCCCCACGGGTTCAGCTACGATCTCCGCATGCAGATGTACAATTGGTTCGCACGCTGGCTGAAGGGTGAGCCCCGGCCTTTAGCCGAGGAACCGGTCGTCCCGCCGGAGTCCGAAGAGACGCTGTTCGTCTCGGCTAACGGAAGCGTCGTCCAGTCGTTTCATGGCGAGACGCCGTTCACGCTCAACCGGAAGCGGAGCCTCACGAAGACACCGATCGACCTCGCGCGACTGTTGGGCATCGATGATCCCGGGGCCGGAGCGAGCGCGATAACGGTAGGCCGCGCATCGTACCATCAGACGGTGGTCGAAGCGGTTGAGTTCCCGGCTGCACCAAAGGTGTGGGTGCCGGCCTGGCTGTATCAACCCAAAGCCAACGACCCTTCGAAACCGCTGGTGATCGTGCTCGAGCCGGGCGGCCGGAATGCGTGGCAGGAATCCGGACTTTATAACCGGATGGCGACCGAAGGTTGCGTCGTCTGCGCACCGGACCTGCGCGGCATCGGGGACATGACTCCCGAGTTCAGCCGCGGGGCCGCGCGTCACGCCAGGCCCCATAACAGCGAAGAGGATTACGCGTGGTCCAGCCTCATCCTCGGAAAGCCCCTTGCGGGCCAGCGGGTCACCGATATTCTATCCATCGTTCGAGGCCTGCTGACACGCCCGGATTTTGCACGCCGGCCCGTAATACTTGCCGCGCGCGGCGTGTTGACGGTGCCCGCCCAGTTTGCCGCCGCTCTGGAACGCGCGATCGGCGGCCTGTATCTGGCGGAGGGGCTGATCTCGTTCCGGTCAATTGTCGAGACAGAAGTGTACAACTACCCGCTCGGCAATTTCGTACCGAATCTCCTGGCCCACACCGATCTGCCGGAATTGGTCGTTTCCATTGCACCGCGGCGTGTGACGCTTGCCGGCGCGATCGACGGTGCCGGCAATCGGATGACGCCCGAGGCGGTCCGTGCAGAGTTCTCCTCCATGGCGAACATTCGCGTCCTGCCGGAGCCCGCATGGAGCCCATCCGATATTCTCTCGGCTTAGCATCGCCGAATGCGGGCCGGCGGGCACCTGTGGGTATCCATCCAGGGCCTCAGCGGGGGATCCGGGCGGCTGTCGTCTCGCTTCTCCGACGTGCGTCACCGGCCCGTGACGTTTCCCTACTCATTTCCTCCGGCCCGGCCCTATAATGGCGCGCGTTTGTGCGCAACCTGACGCGCACCCCGGGCCTCGACCGGCGGAGCGGGGGCGCGATTCCTCGACTGGAGAAAAGAGATGGATCGGAGCGGCTCTAAGAATACGAAAGCATCAGGCGCAATTCCCCCGCAGCGCATTATGTCAGTGGATGCGTTGCGCGGATTCGACATGTTCTGGATCGCGGGCGGCGGGCCATTCGTGATGGAATTTTTCAAGCTCTTCTCCAACCCGCTCCCGCTTTGGCTCGAGCGCCAATTCGATCATGTGGAATGGGAAGGTTTCGTCGGCTGGGACCTGATCATGCCGCTTTTCCTCTTTATCGTGGGGGTAGCTATGCCCTTCTCGGTCGGAAAGCGCATCGAGCGGGGAGATGGCCGGCGCAAGATCTACGGCAAGCTGATCTATCGCGTGGTCGTGCTCTGGATCCTGGGAATGGTTGCGCAGGGTCATCTGCTGGCCTTCGATATCAACAACCTCCAGTTCTACAGCAACACGCTGCAGGCTATCGCAGCCGGTTATCTGATCTCAGGAATCGCCCTTGTCGAACTCCCGGTTCGCGCTCAGGCGGCGCTGGCAGGCTCGCTGATGGCCGTTTACTGGGCGCTGATGCGGTTCGTTCCGGTTCCGGGTCACGGTGCGGGCGTCCTGACTCCGGATGGAAACCTGGCGATGTGGATCGACAAGGCCTTGTTGGGCCGCTTCCAGGACGGCACCACCTACACCTGGATCCTGAGCAGCCTGGGTTTCGGAGCCACGGTCTTGATGGGTGTTCTGGCGGGGCACCTGCTGCGCTCCCCGCTCCCCGCCACACGCAAGGCGCTGTCGCTCGCGATTTCAGGAGCAGGGTGCCTTCTCGCAGGCTGGCTGTGGGGATTCGAATGCCCTATCATCAAGCACATCTGGACGAGCTCGATGGTGTTGTGGTCCGGCGGCCTTTGCCTGCTGCTTCTGGCGCTGTTCTATTGGGTGATTGATGTGAAGGGCTACCGGCGCTGGGCCTTTTTCTTCAACGTCATAGGCATGAACGCCATTGTCGCCTACATCGCTCCGGACCTCATCAGTTTCTCGCAGATCAGTAACACGCTCTTTGGAGGCCTTGCGAGACACCTGGGCGCTTACGGCAACTTCCTGCTGGCGTCTGGAGCACTGGGGATACTCTGGCTGGTCCTCTACTACCTGTATCGCAACCGCACCTTTGTGCGGATCTAGGACCATGCGGCGGCAGATCCCGGCAACGAGGAGCCGCCAGGGCCGCTTGAAAAATGCGCTCCCGGGCCATCATCCCCGGATGTGAAACTTTCCCGTTGATTTCCCATCATCACGAGGGGTTGGTGGACGCGATGCCGAATACAATATAGTTGATTTGAATTTTGACGATCTCATACAATGCGTCCGACTCGATTCCCAAGGGGGGTCCAGCAATGAAGCCTGGTTATAAGAGGATCTTTATCGTACTTCTGGCGGCAGCGCTCCTGCTGATCTCGGTGCCTGCCATGTTTTCTCAAGCCCAGCCCGCCCAGAAACCCCAGGCGAAGCAGGCACAGAGCGTCGAAGAGGAGACACAGGAATATACCGAGGAAGAGTACGACGCCTATGAAAAGGCGGTGAACGAGAAGGATCTCGACAAGCGGGGCGACATGCTGCTGGCGTTCATGGAGAAGTACCCGCAGTCGAAGCTCCAGCAGTACATCGTGACCTCCTTCCTCACCCTCATGTACGAACTCCAGAAGGAGAAAAAATACGACAAGCTGGAGAGCGCCGCGGAACGGTGGCTGAAATACTTCCCCAATGACCTCCAAACCATTGCGTATGCCGCGGATGCCGCCCGACAGCTGGGCCACGATCAGAAGTTCCTGGATTACGGTCAGAAGATTTACGCGGTCAAGCCGGACAGCACACTGGCTTTTCTTTTCGCCGAAACCTACAAGAAGATGAATAATCCGGCAAAGCACAGGGAGTGGGTCGAAAAAACAATGACCTACCCTGAGTATGCCGGCCGGTTCGATCTCTGGATGGAATTCGTCGACAAGTTCGCCAAGGAGAAACAGTTCGACAAGGCTGCCGAGTTTGCTGAGCTCACCCTGAAGGCCATTATGGCCGCGAAGAAACCTGATACCACGCCGGAAGCGACGTGGCGCGATGCGGTCAACAAGACCAAACGGGGATGCTATTACCTGATCGGGGTAAACTACTACGATAAGGACAAGTTCACCGAGGCCATCCGGGAGCTGGAAAAATCGCTGACAGTAGATCCGAAATTCGACATGGCCTACTACTACATCGGGCTCTCGCAGTGGAGACTGGGGAAGGTCGAAAACGACGAGGCACCCCTTTCCTTCGCCAAGGCCTATTTGCTCAAGGGTGAGTTCTCCGAGCAGGCAAAGGAACACCTGGAGAAGATCTACAAGGCAATCCACAACAACACGATTATCGGGATCGACAAGATATACAAGAGAGCCGAGACCGAGCTCGCAGCCGACAAGGGTGGGATTTTGTCTTACCCACACGTTTCGGCATCAACGTTGCGAGCCCAAGCGCTTCCGAAAGCATTTTTTGTGTGAGTGTCTGCTTGCTGTCAACCGTGGCGGTTCTGTATGGTCCCTTCTCTCCTTGAGGTGGATAGAGCAGAGCAAATTGGTAGATCCCTTCGAGTTCGGCTTTCATCTGCTCAACCGTAATCTGCGGACATGCACGGCGTGCTTGTGCATGAAGATAGCTCAGCAGCGAGATGCCGAGCATACAGTAGAAAGCATGCACGCGTATTTTGCTGTCGGTCCAATGGTACATCGGTCCCCAGCCGAGCCAATCGCCATCTTTGAGCCCCCGGAAAACTTTCTCAACCTGCTGTTGACCGCTGTAGCCTTCGATGACTTGTTCTTCGGTCCAGTTCAACCGGTTGGTCATTAAGATCGTGCGTCCGAGGCGTTGCGTCATGAGTCGGTTGAACGCCGATGAATCTACGTCAAACTGCAGCCGCCACCGCCCGCCCTCGTGGTTGAGTTCATAGCGAACCAGTTCATCGAGAAACTGGGCCGAAGACAACCACCGGGTAATCTTGTTGCGGATGTGTACTTCCTTTAGTGTGCAGTGCGGCTGCGCCAGTTCCACGGAAAGTCGTCGCAGCGCTTGCGTGGTTTTGGCCAGGCTCGTGCTCAGGCTGTGAATCTGCTCGCTCATGAACGGCGCGGAATACTTCAATACGCAGAGTCGTTCTTTGCCATGGACCAGCAGTGTTGCGCTGGCCGCCTGGACACCAGGCTGTTCGCTGCTCAGAGACTTCAACTGCTCGAGCGGTATTGCTCGAAACTCCGGCGGCGCCTGATTCCAGGGGAGAGCAGATATCCAGCCCACCTCGGACTGATCCAGAACCAGCGTGTTATAAAGCGCGGCCGATCCTTTGTCGAACACGAGCGTCACCGTGTCGCGCGGGATCCGGTTGCGATCGAGGAAACGCAACAGCCGCGGCATCGAGATCGAGAACTCCTCCGTGTCAGGCAAATTCCCGGGATAAACGTGATGGCACAGAGAAAGACCGTAGACCCCATCGAGAACATAGGACAGCCCGACCTGGCGCAGATTGTGGCGTCCCTGTTTGTTGTGCCCGCGCTGTGCAAGCGTATTGCGCCCGTTCGTCGAGGCAACAAAGGTGTAAAAATTCGTGGAGTCGTAGGACAACAAACGGCGACTGACCATCTGCTTGTCTTTCCACAACGCCAGGAGCCTTAACTGCGCGCGGTCCAGATCATCTCTCTCAAGGGAGGCCGAGTCGGTCGCCTCCAGTCGGATCTGATCGAAGCAATCCCAGAAGGCTTGCGAGGTGAACCGATCGCCGGGGAAATGCCAGAGCGATGGCAGGACGGTTCCTTCATACCAGTCGGCAACCTCGGTCTTGGGCCCAGGCTCGCAGATGCGATGTATAGCCGCCAGCAGAAGATAGTGCGCCGTGGAAGGGCCGGACCTGGGCGCCGGCCAATTGGACTGCAGCAAATCGAAAACTCCCGTCTGCCGGGCGGCAAGCCAAAGCGCACCGGGCAAGCCCAAGTCGCGAAATGTAGCCGACAGAGGCAGCGGCGCGGCACGATCCTGGACGAGAGCGGCCACCTTCTCGGCGCTGCCCAGGTAGGTTTGGTGAATGATCCGCGGCTTGCCTTCGACGCGCCCGCTTTCGACGAGGTAGTAGTAAAGCTTGCTGGCCTTTTTCTTAGCGATGAGCGATGCCATATAGGGTAATACATAATCCGACTGACGGGAAATGTCAAGCACAAACTCTGGATAAATCAAGCAATATTGGGATAACCGAGAGGCACGGGCGCGTCGAAGGCGCTATAATATAGGGTAATACAGAGTTTCGCCCGATCGGATCGACGAGAAACGTTGAGCAGTAAAGACTTCTATCTGAGGGTACAGCGTGAGCGGTCTCGCCCCCAGTAAACTCCCGCTAGCGAAGGTGCCAGGTCCTGCGGGCGACAAAAGCGGTGAGCGTCCATTGCATCACCAGAAGAGCGACACCGCCGACGATGATCAATCCTGTGACGTGGGCCGACGTGACCTCAAAACCCAGGTTAAGCATGTGCTGGAGTTCGCTGGCCGTGCTCGGATGGAGCAGGGCTATCGTGGCTGATGCTGTACAAATAGCGGCCAGCACGAGGGTCGTGAAGACGCATGCACGGCGTATGATGCGCTGCGCGCGATCGGAATCGCACCGGGCGGCGGCGAGTTTTCCGCCTACGACGAGCCCTGCCGGCAGCGCGAGCGCCACGTTGAACGCCGGCATTCCCATGAAGAGCCCGAACATTCCTACGGAATAGAAGACAAAGATGCCAAACCAGGCGAGCCACGACATCGCGTATCGGCGGTGAAACCATTTCCTGAGGAAGAGGGCGTTGATCAGAAGCCCGATGGCGAGGCCGGCGAGAGCGCAACGGGGAATCCACGTCTCGGATTTCCAGGGCAATGAGCCCCACCATCCGGCGAGCAGGCCCGCGATCGGGGGGATCGCGCCGAGCGCGAACGCGAGTATCGGTGCCTCAAGCTTCGTCAATAGCGAAGATAGGACATTCCGATTACCGCAGGCAGTAGACACTACTGTTCTCCCTGGCCCAGGCTAGTCCCGACGCAGGCCCTCCGTGAAGCCTGAGAAGGCCGCAGGTCAATAATCGCATTCCGGGAACGAAGGTTCTTCTCACAACTATGGACACAAGCGTTATGCTGGCACTTTGCGGCAGACATCGCAAGGAGGGGAAGATCCATGTTAAAGCACTCATTGCTGTCAGGGCTGCTGTTGGGCGTGGCCTTTTGCGCTCACGCGGCCGGCGCTGACGCTTCGTCACCGACCGCCATCACGGTTACCACCAGGGTGATCCATGACCGCTTCGGCGGCGTGGGATTCCACGCCGATTTCTCCCTTCCCTGGTCGACGCCTGAGCATTTCGATCAGGTCCTGGCCAAGCGATGGCGCGAACTGGAACCCAGTTTTGCGCGGGTTTCGCACTGGTGG
>JAFNAH010000009.1 GCA_017860075.1 Acidobacteriota bacterium
CTCCTTCAGACCGCGCAGATAATCGACGCGGCCGCTGATGGCCGCTTCGGTCAATACGCGCGTCGTCTCCTGGAAGGAGGCGGCGGAGATGAAGCTGTCCGTCGACAAGGATGCCTTGGTGATGCCAAGCAACAGCGGACGGCCCTTTGCCGGCTGCCCGCCGTCCGTTTCGACTCGGTCGTTCTCCTCATAGAAGCGGAACCGGTCGACCTGCTCATCGATAAGGAACTCGGTGTCGCCGACCTCTTCGACCTTGATCCAGCGCATCATCTGGCGGACGATGACCTCGATGTGCTTGTCGTTGATGTTCACACCCTGCAACCGGTAAACCTCCTGGATCTCGTTGACGAGGTAGCTTTGCAGCTCCTTCTCGCCGAGTACGCGCAGGATGTCGTGCGGATTGCGCGGCCCGTCCATGAGCGCCTCGCCGGCCTTGACATACTCGCCCTCCTGCACGTTGATGTGAACGCCGCGCGGGAGCAGGTATTCCTTGATGAGGCCGCTGTCGCTCTTCACCTCGATCTTGCGCTGCCCGCGCACGAGGCCGGCGTAGTTGACCGTCCCGTCGATTTCGGTGATGACCGCCGTCTCTTTCGGCTTACGCGCCTCGAAAAGCTCGACAATCCGGGGCAGACCGCCCGTGATGTCCTTGGTCTTACGGGTCTCCCGGGGGATTTTGGCGAGAATGCTGCCGGGGTAGACCTCTTCGCTGTTCTCTACCCAGAGGTGTGCTTTGGAGGGCAGCAGGTAGTTCTTGACGATCTTGCCCTTTTCGTTCCTGATCGTAATCTGGGGCTGGTACTTCTCCTCGGCCGACTCGGTTATGACCTGCCGCACCAACCCGGTGTTTTCGTCACGTTCCTCCTTCACCGTAACGCCGTCGTGAATGTCCTTGAAAACGATGGTGCCGCCGAACTCGGTAAGGATGGCGAAGGAGTAGGGATCCCATTCCACGAGAATGTGACCGGGTTTGATCTTCTGGCCATCCTTGACCTTGAGTGTCGCGCCGTAGGTCACCGAGTAACGTTCCTTCTCGCGCCCGGCATCGTCGGAAACGAGAAGCGTTCCGTTGCGGTTCATCACGACCAGGTTGCCGTCCCGGTTGGTTACGGTCTGGATCTCCCTGAATCGCACTATGCCTTCATTCTTGGCCTCCTCGGTGGACTGCTCATGGATACGGCTGGCCGTACCGCCGATGTGGAAGGTTCTCATCGTCAGCTGCGTGCCCGGCTCGCCGATCGACTGGGCTGCGATCACGCCGACCGCCTCGCCCAGGTCCACCATCTTGCCCGTGGCCAGGTTGCGCCCGTAGCACTTGATGCAGACGCCCCGCTTGGCCTTGCAGGTCAACACCGAGCGGATTTTGACCTTCTCGATACCGGCTGCCTGGATCTCGGCGGCGAGGTGTTCCGTGACCTCTTCGTTGACCCCGACTATGACCTCTCCCGTCAGGGGATCCTTGATGTTCTCGAGCGAGACACGGCCCACGATGCGGTCGCGCAGTGATTCGATGATCTCGCCGCCCTCGACGATGGAGGTGACGTAGATACCGTCGAGGGTGTTGCAGTCGTCGATCGATATAATCACGTCCTGCGCCACGTCGACCAGGCGGCGGGTGAGGTAACCGGAGTCCGCCGTTTTCAGAGCGGTGTCCGCCAGACCCTTACGGGCGCCGTGCGTCGAGATGAAGTATTGCAGCACGGTGAGCCCTTCGCGGAAGTTGGCGGTGATGGGCGTCTCGATGATCTCACCGGACGGTTTGGCCATCAACCCGCGCATGCCGGCGAGCTGCCGGATCTGCTGCTTGCTGCCTCGCGCACCGGAATCCGCCATGATGAAGATCGGGTTGAACTCCTCCCCGCTCTCGTCCTGCTGTGCCATCTTGCGGAACATCTCGTCGGCGACCCGTTCGGTCACATCCGACCAGATATCGATGATCTTGTTGTACCGTTCGCCGTCGGTGATGGCGCCGTCCTGATACTGCTTCTCGACCTCGATCACGCTCTCGCGGGCGGCCTCGACGAGTTCGCCCTTGCTGTCCGGAACGATGAGGTCCTCGATGCCGATGGAAATGCCGGCCTTGGTCGCATAGAGGAAGCCCAGGTTCTTGAGATCGTCGAGCATCTGGACGGTGGTGTCGAGCCCGAAGTGCAGGTAGCAATAGTTGACGAGCTGCTGCAGGCCTTTCCGCTTCATCAGGCCGTTGATGAAGGGCATACCCTTCGGCAGGATCGAGTTCAGAATCAGCCGTCCAACGGTGGTGCTGATGAACTCGTCGCGGACTTCCTTCACCTCCGCATGCATGACGCCCTGGTCGTCATACTGGGTCGTCAGATCCATCAGGAGCCCCGAGTACCGGTAGCGGATGGGCGTCAGCCGGTCCACGACGCCGTTTTCGAGCGCAAAAACAGCCTCGTCAAACGACCCGAAGATGCGGCCCTCGCCCGTGGCCCCTTTCCTCGCCTTGGTCAGGTAGTAGCAGCCCAACACGATGTCCTGGCTCGGGATGGCGATCGGCTGGCCGTTCGCCGGAGACAGGATGTTGTGGCTGCTGAGCATGAGCACGGAAGCCTCGATCTGAGCCTCGGGCGAAAGCGGGATGTGCACTGCCATCTGGTCGCCGTCGAAGTCGGCGTTGAACGCGGCGCAGACCAGCGGTGGTATCTTGATGGCCTTCCCCTCGACGAGGACCGGCTCGAACGCCTGGATGCCCAGGCGGTGGAGCGTCGGCGCGCGGTTGAGAAGCACGGGGTGATCCTTGATCACCTCCTCCAGGATATCCCAGACAACGGGGTCATGGCGTTCCACCATCTCCTTCGCACCCTTGATGGTGGCGGCATGACCCTCCTTCTCCAGCCGGTTGTAAATGAAGGGCTTGAAGAGTTCGAGAGCCATCTTCTTGGGCAGACCGCACTGGTGGAGCCTCATCTCGGGCCCGACCACGATCACCGATCGGCCGGAGTAGTCGACCCGCTTCCCCAGCAGGTTCTGACGGAAGCGGCCCGACTTGCCCTTGAGCGTATCGCTCAGCGACTTCAGGGGGCGGTTGTTGGCTCCGCGCAGGACGCGACCGCGCCGCCCGTTGTCGAACAGCGCATCCACCGCCTCCTGCAGCATCCGCTTTTCGTTGCGGATGATGACTTCGGGGGCGCGCAGCTCCATGAGCTTCTTGAGACGATTGTTGCGGTTGATGACCCGGCGATAAAGGTCATTGAGGTCGGACGTCGCGAAGCGGCCGCCATCGAGCGGCACCAGCGGCCGCAGTTCCGGGGGAATGACCGGAATGACATCGAGGATCATCCACTCGGGCCTGTTTCCCGACTTGCGGAATGCGTCGACGACCCGCAGCCGTTTGGCGAACTTCACCTTCTTGAGCTGGGAGGTCTCGGCCTTCATCGCGGCGCGCAACTCGTCGGCCAGTTCCTCTACATTGACCTGCTTGAGGAGTTCCTTGATCGCCTCGGCGCCCATCATCGCTTTGAACCGGCCCGGGAATTCCTGCATCAGCGCGCGGTACTTCTCTTCTGTCAGGAGCTCCTTCACCTTGACCGGGGCTTCGCCCGGATCGATTACCACATAGCCTTCGAAGTAAAGGACGCGCTCCAGGTCCCGCAGGCTGATGTCCAGCAGGTGCCCGATACGGCTGGGCAGCCCCTTGAAAAACCAGACATGCGAACAGGGGGAAGCCAGCTCGATGTGACCGAGTCGTTCGCGGCGGACTTTCGAGAGCGTGACCTCGACTCCGCACTTATCGCAAACGACGCCGCGGTACTTCATGCGCTTGTATTTCCCGCACAGGCACTCCCAGTCGGTGACCGGGCCGAAAATACGGGCGCAGAACAGCCCGTCCTTCTCGGGTTTGAACGTACGGTAGTTGATCGTTTCCGGCTTGGTGACTTCGCCGTGAGACCATGCCCGGATCTTTTCCGGCGACGCGAGACTGATGCGTATGCTGTCAAAATCCGTGCTGAGATCGGATTTTTCGGTGGCCTCTCTTAGACTTCTCAATGGAACCTCCCTGGCCTCCTTAGAGGTCGGAATCCGCTGGCGCGGGTTGCTGCAACCGCCAAATTCGCTCGCCGTTCCGCGACCCGCCGTGCATCGCCTGAGCGGCCTTTCAATGAGTCCGCGTTCCCCGGCACCCCGGCTGCTTTACGGCTCGGTCGGGACGACCTGCTCTTCCGCCTCTGCCTTCCTCGGTTTCTGCCTCTTTATCAACTCGACATCGAGGCAGAGACTCTGGAGCTCGCGGATGAGCACGTTGAAGGACTCGGGGATGCCCGGGACGAAGTGGGACTCCCCTTTGACAATGGCTTCGTAGATCTTGGTCCGCCCCTGGATGTCGTCGGACTTCGCCGTCAGAAGTTCCTGCAGTATGTTGGCGGCGCCGTAAGCCTCCAGGGCCCATACCTCCATCTCCCCGAACCTCTGGCCGCCGAACTGCGCCTTGCCGCCAAGCGGCTGCTGGGTGATCAGCGAGTACGGCCCGATGGAACGGGCATGTATCTTGTCATCCACCAGGTGGGACAGCTTCATCATGTAGATGTATCCCACGGTGACCTTCTGATCGAATTTCTCGCCTGTCATACCGTCGTGCAGGTCGATCTTGCCGCTGCCCGGAAGCCCTGCGCGGTTGAGCATCGCCTTGATCTCGACCTCCGACGCGCCGTCGAATACCGGCGTCGAGAAGAAGAGACCGAGCGCTTTCGCCGCCCAGCCGAGGTGCGTCTCCAGGATCTGGCCGACGTTCATACGGGAAGGCACCCCGAGCGGATTCAGCACGATCTCCGCCGGCGTACCGTCGGGCAGATAGGGCATGTCCTCTTCGGGCAGGATCCTCGCGATGACGCCCTTGTTGCCGTGACGTCCCGCCATCTTGTCACCCACCGAGAGCTTCCGCTTCATGGCGATGTAGACCTTGACCATCTTGATGACGCCGGGAGGCAGTTCGTCGCCCCGCCGCAGCTTCCCGAGTTGTTCCTCGTGCAGCGATTTCAGGATCTGGATCTGTTTGTCGGTCTTCTCCTCGAGCCGCTTGATGGACTCGTAGACTTTCCCTTCCTTCTCGGACTTGAAATCGTTCCGGATCTTGTTCAGCTCGGTCGAGCTCAACTCGGAGAGCATCGAGCGGGTCAGCTTGGTCTTCTTCTTGAGCAGGACGTCGCCGGAGCGGCTCGTCACATCCTCGGGCAGCGTTTCGCCGCTGAGTATGTCGATCAGCTTCTTGCTACGCTCCTCCTTGATGATCCTGATCTCGTCGTTGAGGTTCTTCTCCATCCTCTCGACCTGCTCGCGCTCGATCGCCTTGGCGCGCTCGTCCTTCGGCACACCCTTGCGGGAGAAGATCTTCACGTCGACGATCGTGCCTTCGATGCCCGGAGGCGTGACCAGCGAGGCGTCGCGCACTTCGCCGGCCTTCTCGCCGAAGATGGCGCGCAGCAGTTTCTCCTCGGGCGACAGCTGTGTTTCGCCCTTCGGGGTGACTTTTCCGACCAGCACGTCGCCCGGCCTGACCTTTGCCCCTATCCGGATGATGCCGCTCTCATCAAGGTCGCGAAGCGAAGACTCGCTGACGTTCGGGATGTCGCGAGTGATTTCTTCGGGCCCCAGCTTCGTGTCCCGGGCTTCGATCTCGAGCTCCTCGATGTGGATGGAGGTGTAGCTGTCTTCCTTGACCAGACGCTCGCTGACCAGGATGGCATCCTCGAAGTTGTAGCCGCGCCAGGGCATGAAAGCCACCAGTACGTTCCGGCCGAGCGCAAGCTCCCCTTTGTCGGTGCAGGGCCCGTCGGCAATCACCTGGCCCCTGATGACACGCTCCCCCCGTTTCACGAGCGGGACCTGGTTGATACACGTGTTCTGGTTGGAGCGCTTGAACTTGATCAACGTGTAGATGTCGACGCCGGCCTCCTTCGAGCGCCTTCCGTTCTCGCCTTCTCCCTCGACTCTGATGATGATCCGGGTCGAGTCGACGCTGTCGACGACACCGGTGCGTTTGCAGATCACGACGGCGCCCGAGTCCTTGGCCGTAATGTGCTCCATGCCGGTTCCGATGTAGGGAGCCTCTGCGTTCAGAAGGGGCACCGCCTGGCGCTGCATGTTCGAACCCATGAGAGCCCGGTTGGCATCATCGTGCTCGAGGAAGGGGATGAGGCTCGCGGCCACGCTGACCAGCTGCTTCGGCGAGACGTCGATATACTCGACCTGCTCGCGGGGCACGAGGGCGAAATTACCTGCCATTCGAGCGTTGACACGATCCCTCGTCATCGCCCCTTTTTCGTCGATATCCACGTTCGCCTGGGCGATGGTGTACTGCTCCGCCTCCCACGCGGTCTGATAGAACGAGAAGGACTCATACTGCGCCGGACGTTTGCCGGCCGCTTCCATACGGCGGTTCTCTCTCTCCAGGACCTCGACCTCCACCGGGTCGCCCATTTTGAAATGGGTGTCGCCGGGGAAGGTCACCAGGGTGTAGTCCATCACTCTCCCGTCCTTGACCTTCCGGTAGGGAGACTCGATGAAGCCGTAGTCGTTGATCCTGGCATAGCAGCTCAGCGAGGAGATCAGGCCGATGTTCGGGCCTTCCGGCGTTTCAATCGGGCAGATGCGGCCGTAGTGGGTCGGGTGAACGTCGCGCACCTCGAATCCCGCGCGCTCGCGGCTGAGCCCGCCGGGGCCCAGGGCGGAGAGCCGGCGCTTGTGCGTGATCTCAGACAACGGATTGGTCTGGTCCATGAACTGCGACAACTGGCTGCTGCCGAAGAACTCCCGGATGGAGGCCATGACCGGCTTGGCGTTGATCAGGTCGTGGGGCATGGCGGTCGTCATTTCCTGGTGGACCGACATCTTCTCCTTGATGGCCCGCTCCATTCGCACCAGCCCGATCCGGAACTGGTTCTCCAGCAATTCGCCCACGGCCCTGACACGGCGGTTGCCGAGGTGGTCGATGTCATCGACCGTGCCGATGTTCTTCGGAAGCCTGAGGGCATAACGGATGACGGCGTAGAAGTCATCCGGGGTCAGGGTCCTCAACTCGAGCGGTGTGTTCAGCCCGAGCTTGATGTTGAACTTGAGCCGGCCTACCTTGGAGAAGTCGTACTTCCTTGGATCGTAGAACATCCCCTCGAAGAGCGCCGTGGCGGTTTCCAGCGTCGGTGGATCTCCGGGCCGCTGCTTCCGGTAGATCTCAATCAGCGCGTCCTGCTGCGACTTGACATGGTCCTTGGCCAGAGTCAGGGAGATGGTTACGCCGACGTCCTCCTTTTCGATGAAAAGGACCTCGACCCGATCAATCCCGGATTCGGAGAGCGTGTTGACGGTGCGCGCGCTGACCTCGGTGTTCGACTCAATCAGGATTTCGCCCGTTTCCTGGTTGATCACTTCGGCAACAGAGAGAGAGCCTTCGAGCCCTTCCGGCTCCATCGGGATCTCGCGAACGCCGGCCTTGACGAGCTGGTTGTACAGGCTCTCGATGATCTTTCTCCCCTTGGGCGCCAGGACGGTCTTCCCTTTCGGATCCTTGATGTCCTCGGTAGCCTTGGAGCCGATCAGGTCGCGGCCCAGCGTCCGGAAGAGGTTCTTCCCTTCCCAGCGCACGGTCACCGGATTGTAAAAACGTCGCAGGATGTCTGCATCGGTGTTGAGGCCGAGGGCGCGCAGGAAGGTCGTGGCCAGGAACTTGCGTTTCCGGTCGATGCGCACGTACATGATGTTCTTCTGGTCGTACTCGAACTCGACCCAGGAACCGCGGTAGGGAATGATCTTGGCCAGGATGAACGTGCGCGCCTGGTTGGATTCGAAGAAGACACCGGGCGACCGGTGCAGCTGGCTTACGATGACCCGTTCCGTGCCGTTGATGATGAACGTGCCGTTGTCGGTCATCAGGGGAATGTCCCCGAAATAAACCTCCTGTTCCTTGATATCGCGGATGCTCTTCCCTTCGGTCTCGCTATCCTTGTCCCAGACAACCAGGCGCACGGTTACCTTGAGCGGAACCGCGTAGGTCATCCCCCGCTCCTGGCACTCCTCGACCGTGTACTTGACGTTCAACTCCACGGTGCCGCCGCAGAATTCGCACCTGGGGTTCTCGATCTCGTTGTGCGCACCGCAGTGCCGGCACGTGCTGCTGTCGGGATTGTACGGGCTGTTGACGATCAGTTTCCCGCACTCGCCGCAATTCGCCCGCAGGTGCTCCAAACCCTTGAGGTTTCCGCATTTGCACTGCCAGTTCCCGATCGAGTACTCGACGAACTCGAGGGAGGAAGTGCCGCGAAAATCGTTGATCGGGAAGACCGAGTTGAACACCGCCTGCAGACCCACGTCTTCCCTCTCCGCCGGCGGGACATCCATCTGCAGAAACCGGTGGTAGGACTTCCGCTGCACTTCGATCAGGTTTGGAATAGGGATGCTGGTATGGATCTTCGCGAAATCCATGCGATCCCTGTAAACGTTGGAGGTGGTGATATTGGCCATGGACGGAGATACCTCGAAAGCTCAGTTACTGTTCAACGTGCCCGGCGGGCACGTTAGCGGAAGGCGGTAGCAGATCGTATTGCCGCATCTGCCGGAGCTCACCGCCTTCCGATTGCGGTCGACGAGGTCCTTCGGGCGAAGCGACCTCGTCACGGGTGTGTTTTCCTCTCGACATCTCTGAGGAAGCGTCTCGAGACCCTCGATGGCAGGGGACTATCATTTCCACGGGAGGGACACAGCGCCTGCCACCTCCGGAGCCGCCCGTGGGTCTTCTTCCAACTACTTGATTTCAACTGTGGCGCCGGCTTCCTCGAACTTCTTCTTGATCGACTCGGCCTCTTCCTTCGAAACGCCTTCCTTCACGGGCTTCGGCGCGCCCTCGACCAGGTCCTTGGCTTCCTTCAGGCCCAGACTCGTGACTTCGCGCACAGCCTTGATCACGTTGATCTTCTTGTCACCCACGGCGGTGAGGACCACGTTGAATTCGGTCTTCTCCTCAACTGCCGCAGGGGCCGCCCCACCGGCCGCCGGGGCGCCCGTCATGGCCACAGGCATCGCAGCCGCCGCGCTGATGCCGTATTTCTCCTCGAAATACTTCACCAACTCCGAGATCTCGAGCATCGTGGCACGATCGATCCTCTCCTTGACATCGTTCATCGTTATTTCCATCTGTAGACTCCCTCTTGAATTGATAGTAGGTTTTGCGGAATTCGATGCGCCCCGCTATTCCGGCACCTGTTTCAAAACGAGCGCCAGGTCGCGCACAGGGGCTCTCAAGACGTTCGCGAGCCGCTGCACAGGCGCCCGGAGCAGGAACAACAGTTTCCCGATCATCACCTCCCGCGACGGCAGGGAGGCAAGTGTCTGCATTTCGGACGGCGGAACCACTTTGCCTTCGATCAGAGCAGCCTTGCACTGAACGTGCGGGTTGGCTTTCGTGACCTCGCTCAGCAACTTCGCGAGCGCAATCACATCCTTGGCGTGGTAGGCGATCGCAGTCGGGCCCTGGAAGTGAGACCCGAGGGGCTCCAGGCTGGTGTCCTTCACGGCCCGCAGAGCGAGCGTATTCTTCACTACCACGTAGTGACCCTGGATCTCGCGGATCTTCCGCCTGAGTTCGGTGGCATCGACCACCTTCAGCCCCTTGTAATCGAGCAGGAACGCGCTGTTGATGGCGCGGAGCTGCTCTCCCAGGGACTCCACGGTCTCTTGCTTTTCTGTCTTGTTCATAGTGTCACCACCTCAAAGACGATCAGGCGCGGGTCTCCACCGAGGCCTCGTCCACCCAGATGCCGGGGCTCATGGTGGAAGAAATGGAGATGCTCCTGACATACTTGCCCTTGCTGCTCGGGGGTTTGGCGCGCAGGACGGCATCGATCAACGCCTTGGCGTTCTCGTACAGATTCTTCTCTTCAAAGCGGATCTTGCCGCAGGGGGCATGCACTATACCGGTCTTATCCACGCGGAACTCGACCTTGCCCGCCTTGATTTCCCGGACAGCCCTGGCAACCTCGAACGTGACGGTTCCCGTCTTGGGATTGGGCATCAGGCCTCGCGGGCCGAGGATCTTGCCCAGCTTCCCGACGCTGCGCATCATGTCGGGCGTCGCCACGACGGCGTCGAAATCCATCCAGCCGCCGGCGATCCGCTCGACGAGATCCTCGCTCCCCACCTCGTCCGCCCCCGCGTCGCGGGCATCCTTGACCTTGTCGCCGGATGCGATCACGGCGACCTTCTTGCTCTTGCCGAGCCCGTTCGGCAGCACAACCGTTCCACGGACCATCTGGTCTGCGTGCTTGGGGTCGACGCCGAGCTTCATCGCCACTTCGACGGTCTCATCGAACTTGGCGTACGAGACCTTCTTCAGAAGCGCCACCGCTTCCTCGAGCGGATACCGCTTGGGTTCCACCGCGGCTTTCGACTTGGTGTATTTCTTGCCCACTCTTGCCATTTCCTTACCTCGATCCTGATCCGGATTCCGCCCGCGACTACCGGCGGTACTAAGCGCCCCTATCCTTGCACGTCCAGGCCCATGCTGCGCGCCGTCCCCATGACGATCTTCACAGCCGCCTCGAGATTCGCCGCGTTCAGGTCCGGCATCTTGGTCTGCGCGATCTCCTGGACCTGCTTCATGGTCACCGTGCCGACCTTGTTCTTGTTAGGCTCGGCAGATCCTTTTGCGATGTTAGCCACCTTCTTCAGCAACACCGCGGCCGGCGGGGTTTTCGTGACGAAAGAATACGTGCGATCGCTGTACACCGTCACGACCACCGGGATGATCAGGCCTTCCTGTTTGGCCGTCTTGGCGTTGAAGGCCTTGCAGAAATCCATAATGTTGAGCCCGTGTGGGCCCAGGGCCGATCCCACCGGGGGCGCCGGGGTTGCCTTCCCGGCCTGCACCTGCAGCTTGATGTTCGCGATAACCTTTTTCGCCATGAGTACTCCTACCGGCGCGACAGCCTGGCGCAGGGGCGCCGGCTATCCGCGCGCTCAGCTCTATACCTTCTCCACCTGCTCGGATTCCAGTTCCACCGGCGTCGCACGGCCGAGAATCGTCAGCATCACCTTCAGCGTGTTCCTGTCCGGGTTGACATCCTCTACGACGCCCGCGAAATCCTTGAACGGCCCGTCGATGATCTTGACTGCATCGCCCCGGTCGAACGTAAACCTGGGCTTCGGCTGCTCCGCGGTCACCGACACCCTGTTGACCACCTCGTTGATTTCCTGCTCGGTCAGCGGGGTCGGTTTCTTCCCGCTACTTATGAATCCTGTTACCTTCGGTGTGCCCCGAACCACGTGCCAGGCCTTGTCGGTCATGTCCATCTCGACCAGGATGTAGCCCGGATAGGTGAGCTTGGTCGTGATGACCTTCTTGCCGCTCTTCATCTCAACCACATCTTCCGTGGGTATGAGGATCTGGCCGATACACTCCCCGAGGTCGTATGCCTGAATGCGGTTCATCAGGCTCTCGGCCACCTTCCGCTCATAGCCGGAGTAGGTGTGGATGATGTACCACTTCTTTTCACCCATGTGTCGTGTCTCTCAGACTATCGGCCAGCCTGGCGGAAGATGAGGTTCATGCCCGAGTTGACGACTATGTCAACAAAGTAGAGAAAGAAACCGAAAAAAAAGACAGCCACGATCACCACCAGCGTCGTCCCGGTCAACTCGTGACGCGGTGGCCAGGAGACGTTGTTCAGCTCCTTCCGCGTATCCTTGATGAACTCGATCGCGCTCCGGAAGGAGTCTTTGATCTTCTGTAGAAACTCTGTCATTTCACCGACTCCGCTGCTGCTCTGGATCGCCGCTGCAATTCCTGCCAAATAGATGGCAGGCCAGGAGGGACTCGAACCCCCAACATGCGGTTTTGGAGACCGCCGCTCTACCAGTTCGAGCTACTGGCCTGCAAACCCCTCTCATCCAAACCGGACCGCAGCATCAGGCCGCCACCGCGCACATTAGCGCGTCTCCTTGTGCGGCGTGTGGGCTCTGCATCGGTTGCAGAACTTCTTGAACTCCAGACGCTCGGTCGTCTTCTTCTTGTTCTTCGTGGACGTGTAGTTACGGCTCTTGCACTTGGTGCATTCGAAAGTGATGATTTCTCGCATCGCGCTATCCGGGCCCTATTCGATGATCTCCGAGATGGCGCCCGCACCCACTGTCCGGCCACCCTCGCGTATCGCAAACCTCAACCCCTTCTCCATCGCAATCGGCGTGATCAGCTTCACCTCC
>JAFNAH010000185.1 GCA_017860075.1 Acidobacteriota bacterium
GTACCGCCCCGCGGTCCAGGTGTCGCGCGACACCGTGCGCACGACGAGCATTAACCGCAAAGGAGATCGGAAGGCAACAGGAAAATGGCCTCAGGCGGATGCCAGGCGCGGCTTCTCCATGGACAAGGCAGGCGGAGGAGGATCTTCGCCGAAATCGGCGGATTCGGCCACCATCACGCGGTTCCTGCCCGCGGCTTTGGCTCTGTACAAGGCACCATCTGCGGCACGGATGAGTGCCTGAAGCTCGTCGGTTTCCCCTTGGGCGTATCCGGTCACACCCAGGCTGATGGTCACGTTCACGGGGCCTTCGGCCAGGAGGACAGGTTCCTGGAAGACAGCCTTTTGCATGCGCTCGGCAGCGCCCTGCGTGGCTCGCAGGGGGCACTCGGGCAGGACAACGAGGAACTCCTCGCCGCCGTAGCGGCCGACATAATCGTATGGGCGGACATGTTTGCGCAGGCGTGCTGCAACCTCGCGCAGAACGGCGTCGCCCGCAAGGTGCCCCAGGCTGTCGTTGATGCGCTTGAAATGGTCGATGTCGGCAAGAATGATCCCGACCTCGCGCCCCTCCCTTCTTGCACGGCTCAATTCCCTGCGGAGCGCTTCCAGGATGGCGTACCGGTTCTGCAAGCCGCTCAGGTTGTCATGTGTCGCCATATAGTGAAGTTCCTGCTGCGCCTGCAGGAGCTTCTCCTGGAGGTCGATGATGCGCTCGCCGGCCTTGAGCCGCATCCTCAATTCCTGCGGGTCGAAGGGCTTCGACACGTAGTCATCGGCACCGGCCGCCATTCCGCTGACGATGTCCTCCTTCTCCCGTTTGGAGGTGAGCAGCAGCATGTATATGTAAGGCCCTGTCAGCTGCTCGCGCACTTTGCGGCACACATCGACACCGTCCATCCCGGGCATCATCCAGTCCAGTATTGCCAGGCGCGGTGTATCCTCCCCCTCGAGAATCTGCCAGGCCTGTTCGCCGTCAACGGCAGTCACGACATCGAATCCCCAGCGGGACAGGGTTGCCTTCAATATGTGGCGGGAAACCTCATCGTCGTCAGCCAGAAGGATTCTCACTCTAGTTGCTCCTCCGAAGGTCATGGATGACGGGCATGAAGCGGTTGATCTCGCGTTCCAGCTCTGCAAGGGCCTCGCCTGCCGGGCTGAGGTCTTGCTGGCGGCCCATCACTTCGAGCTTGAGGGCGGCTGCAGCCGCCGCCTTCGCGCCGAAGTTGCTGACCGAGCCCTTAATGGCGTGCGCGGCGCGTTCTGCTGCATGGAAATCCTTGCCGGCCACCGCGTCCTTGAGGCGGTTCCACAGTGCCGGCCAGTTCGTTCGAAACAACTCGAGGCTCTCGGCCAGGAATTCCATGTCACCTCCGAAGCGCGCGAGCACTTCGTCTCTGTCGATGACTTCGGCGTGACCCTGTTCCCGGATCGTTTCCGTCCCGGTCCGAGCAGTTGTGGACACGAGTTCCTCGATCGTCCTGTAGAGCGCCTGGGGACGAATCGGCTTCGTAATGTAATCATCCATGCCGGCGCGGAGACATCTCTCCCGGTCCCCTTCCATGGTGTGTGCCGTCATGGCGATGATCGGGATATGTGCAGCCGTGAGCGTCTCTCTTTCCCTGATCGCGGCAGTTGCCTCAAAACCGTCCATGTCGGGCATCTGCACATCCATCAGGACGACGTCGAAGCGTTCGGTCTCGAGCAGCTGCAACGCCTCCCTGCCGCATTCGGCCACTTTGACTGAGTGCCCGCGGCGTTCGAGCATGCGGACAGCTATCTGCCGATTCACCGGATTGTCCTCCACCAACAACGCATGGACATGCCGGGCGGGCGGAGTGACCTCCGGTTTTTCAGCCGTCGCCTCTTTCTCCCGGCCGCCGAGGAGCTTGAGGATCACCTGCAGCAACTCCGTCTGCTTCACCGGCTTGACCAGGTAGCCCTCCACCCCGAGATCTGCGCACTGTTTGGCATAGTCCGGCTGCGTAGCGGAGGTGAGAAGGATGACAGGCACGTGTTTCAGCGCCGGGTCCGACTTGATGCGCGAAGACACCTGTTTTCCATCCATGCCCGGCATCATCCCGTCCATGAGAACCAGCCGGTAAGGATCGCCGGTATCGTTTGCCCTCTGCAGCGCTTCCAACCCGGCCTCGCCACTCGCCACGACCTTCGGTCGCATCCACCAGTTGAGAAGTACGGCCTGGAGGATACGACGGTTTACTTCGTTATCATCGACCACCAGAACACGCAGGTCCCGCAACTCAGCCGGATAGCTCTGCCTGGAGATCGAACCCGGGACGATCCCGAGGCAGGCTGTGAAATGGAAGCAGCTTCCTTTGCCCGGCTCGCTTTCGACCCAGATTTCACCACCCATCAGTTCCACCAGCCTGGAAGAGATGCTCAAACCGAGGCCGGTGCCGCCGTATTTCCGGGTCATGGAGCCGTCCGCCTGGACAAAGGCCCGGAATATGTCCTCCTGTTTCTCAGGCGGAATCCCGATCCCCGTATCGCTGATCTTGAAGTGCAGGCAGACCTGCGTCGTGTCCAATACCTCTGCCTCGATGTGAACGATCACCTCTCCCTTCTCCGTGAACTTGATGGCGTTTCCCACGAGGTTGAGTATTACCTGCCGGAGGCGATCAGGGTCACCGACGAGGTTTTCCGGGACATCAGGCAGGATGTTGCATCCCAACTCGAGTCCCTTCTGGTGGGCGCGCAAGGCGAGAAGCGAGAGAGTGGCGCTCAGGCTCTCCCTCAGGCCGAACTCAACCGGTTGGAGTTCGAGTCGCCCGGCCTCGATCTTGGAGAAATCCAGGATGTCGTTGATCAGCAGCAGGAGTGAATCGGCTGAAGTCTTGATCGTTTGAAGGTAGTCCCGCTGCTCGGCGCTCAAGTTGGTTTCCAGGATGAGTTCGGTCATCCCGATGATGGCGTTCATAGGCGTGCGGATTTCATGGCTCATGTTGGCAAGAAACTCGCCTTTGGCCCGACTCGCCGCCTCTGCCGCGTCCCTGGCACGTCGCAACTCCTCCTCAGCCTGCTTGCGCTGGGAAATGTCCTCGAGGAAGCCTTCGAAGCAGACCAGTTTCCCATCCTGATCGAGGACAGCCCGCGCGGTCTCCGACGTCCACATCACGCTGCCGTCCTTGCGATAGACCTGTGCCTCGAACGCGGATATCACGCCCTGTTCCTGAACCAGCCTGACAAACTCCGCCCTGCGGTTCGGGTCGACGTGGACCTGGGTTTTCGGGTCAGCGACGCTTTCGATGAATTCCTCCGGCGAGGAGTATCCGAAGATGCGCGCCATCGCCGGGTTGCAGCTGATGAGCAGCCCTTCGAGCGTCGACTGGTAGATACCTTCGACCGCGTTCTCGAAGATCCCGCGATAGTTCTTCTCCGTGTCGCGCAGAGCCTGCTCCGCTGCCTTCCTGGCGGTAACATCGCGGGCGATGCCAAGAACGCCGATTGGAGTCCGACCGATGAGGATCGGCTTCATGCTGACGTCCAGCGTGATACTCCGGCCGTCCCTGGTGATGATTCCAAACTCATGCGACGTGGGGATCTGACTTGCCGGCAGGCGAGCTATGAGCTGCCTTACCCTGGCACTATCCTCCGGGCGGGTGACCTGGGCAAGGTTCATCCGGAGAGCTTCCTCGCGCGAATACCCGACCAGGCGCTCCGTAGCCCTGTTGACGGAGACGAAATTGCCCTCCAGATCCATCACACAGACCAGGTCGCTTATATCTTCGAAAAGCTCGCGGTACCAGCCATGACTCTCGCACAACGAGTGGAGACGGCCCCGTTGTCCGGAGCCTCCGCCATGAGGAGTCCTCACCCTCACCTCGCCTTCCAGTTCCATAACCGCGCCGCCGGAGTGAACATGGAATGGCGCCAACTGTCGCTTGTTCCGCATGACTTGATCCACCTTCCGGGAGTGGGCGCCGAGGTACGTCGCCGCACAGCCCCTTAACCGCCGCGCCGGTCTGCCCGGCACACGGCGAGATCCAGCCCAGGACACACTGGTCGCTCACATGGCATTTCGGCCTTGAGGCAGCGAAGGGTTAGCGCTTCTTGAGCCGCAACTAGCTATTTCCAGAGGGTTTGTGCCTCAGGTGGTGAGAATTCCGTCTTGTCCTGCTATCCTGTGGCCCACCGGAGGCCACATGTCACGCGACAGTCTGAAGAGCGAACTCTACGCCGAGTTCCTCGGCACGTTTATCCTGATCATGTTCGGAGCAGGCGTTGTGGCACAGAAGGTCCTGAGCGACGGCAATTACGGCAGTTACCTCGCCATAAACCTTTCCTGGGGCATCGGCGTCACCATGGGCGTCTATTCCGCGGCCGCCGTGTCGGGGGCTCACCTGAATCCGGCGGTCAGCCTGGCATTTGCGCTGCGGCGGACTCTGCCGTGGAAGAAGGTGCTGCCATATTCCCTGGCCCAGACGGCCGGTGCGTTCGCTGCCGCCGCAACGGTCTTCTTCACCTACCGCCAGGCCTTTACCGCATTCGATGGGGGAGTCAGAGCCGTGACCGGCCCGAAGGCGACAGGCTTCATTTTCGCCACCTACCCTCAGCCGTTCCTGTCCACCGCAGGCGGCCTCGTTGATCAGATCGTAGGCACTGCGCTGCTGCTGATGCTCATCTGTGCGATCACCGACGCACGCAACAACCCGCTTGGCGCTCACCTGGCGCCCATTTTGATTGGCCTTGTGGTCGTCGCGATCGGCATGTGCTTCGGATTCAATTCAGG
>JAFNAH010000186.1 GCA_017860075.1 Acidobacteriota bacterium
CTGCGTACGGACCCGTTTCCTGGGGCTTCGCCCCAGGCTGATATGAAGCCGGGCCTGTCGGCCCTTAGAACCGCACTTGGAGTCATTCATCCCCATCCCCGGCACTGAAAGCTCGCCATCGTACATGCCTGGAGCGCAGCCCCAGATCCGCACGCAGCAAAGAACCCGAGGCGGGCCTTCAGCCCTTCTCTGCGTACGGACCCGTTTCCTGGGGCTTCGCCCCAGGCTGATATGAAGCCGGGCCTGTCGGCCCTTAAAGCCGTCTTCAAACCGGCGTGCCGAGCGCCGAAGGCGCGTCCTCATACCAGCCTGGGGCGAAGCCCCAGGTTTGCGTCACGCAAAAGGAACCGAGGGCTGAAGGCCCGATTCATAGAGCACGCCGGTCTGCGCCGACACCGCGGACCAACTACTTCTTGTCGTCCATATCGACATATTCCGCGTCGATAACTTCGTCCTCCTTCTTCCCGGATGCCTTGCTCTCCGAAGCCGTTCCAGCCCCCGGCCCCGAAGTCTCACCCCCCTGCGGGGCGTGCCCTGCCGAAGCCTTCTGGTACATGGCCTCGGCCAGCTTGTGCGACGCCCGCGTCAGATCCTCCATCGAGGAGTTGAGCTCGCTCAATTCGGCGGATGCATTCTCGAGGGTCTTCCTGGCCTGGGAGAGCGCGGAGTCGAGCGCCGTCGCGTCCGCATCGCTCACCTTGTCCCGGTTGTCCTTCAGAATCTTCTCCGTCTGATACACCAGGCTGTCGAGCTTGTTGCGCGCCTCGATCTTGTCGCGGCTCGCCTTGTCCTCGTCCGCATGAGACTGGGCCTCGCTCGTCATGCGGCTGATCTCGTCCTTGCTCAAACCGCTGGACGCGGTGATCGTTATCTTCTGCTCCTTGCTGGTCCCCAGATCCTTCGCCGAAACGTTCACGATCCCGTTCGCGTCGATGTCGAACGTGACTTCGATCTGCGGGATTCCGCGGGGTGCCGGCGGGATCCCTACCAGGTGGAACTTGCCGAGCGTGCGGTTGTCACGCGCCATGGCGCGCTCCCCCTGCAGGACGTGTATCTCCACCGACGTCTGGTTGTCGGCCGCGGTCGAGAAGATCTCCGACTTGCGCGTCGGGATCGTCGTGTTGCGGTCGATCAGCTTCGTGAAAACGCCACCCAGCGTCTCGATACCGAGCGAGAGCGGAGTGACGTCCAGAAGAAGCAGGTCCTTCACTTCACCGCCCAGAACACCCGCCTGCACCGCCGCTCCCACGGCTACAACCTCATCCGGGTTGACGCCCTTGTGCGGCTCTTTGCCGAACATCTCACGCACGATCTGCTGCACGCGCGGAATGCGTGTCGATCCGCCGACCAGGACCACCTCGTCGACGTCGGTCGGTTTCAGCCCTGCGTCCTGCAACGCCTGGCGGCAGGGTGCGACGCTGCGCTGGAGGATGTCTTCCACCATCTGCTCGAAGCGCGCCCGCGACAGCTTCATGTTCAGGTGCTTCGGGCCCGTAGCGTCAGCCGTGATGAACGGAAGATTGATCTCCGTCTCCATGACGGTGGAAAGCTCCATCTTGGCTTTCTCGGCAGACTCGCGCAGCCGCTGCACCGCCATCTTGTCCTTGGAAAGGTCGATTCCCTGGTCCTTCTTGAACTCCTCGATGATCCAATCCATGATGCGGAGGTCGATGTTGTCGCCGCCCAGGTGCGTATCTCCGTTGGTCGACTTCACCTCGACCACGCCTTCACCCACTTCGAGGATCGAGATATCGAAGGTGCCGCCTCCGAAATCGTAGACTGCGATCGTCTCGTCCTTCTTCTTGTCAAGCCCATAGGCCAGCGCCGCCGCCGTCGGCTCGTTGACAATCCGGACAACGTCGAGTCCGGCGATCTTCCCCGCGTCTTTGGTCGCCTGGCGCTGGCTGTCGTTGAAGTACGCCGGGACGGTGATGACCGCCTTCTCGACCTTCTCACCCATGTACTCTTCCGCGGCGGCCCGCATCTTCTGCAGGATCATCGCCGATATCTCGGGCGGCGTATAGTTCCTGTCGCCCATCTTCACCTGGGCGTCCCCGTTGGGCCCCGCCACCACCTTGTAGGGCACGAGCTTCACCTCGTCCGGAATCTCGCCGAGTTTCCGCCCCATGAACCGCTTGATCGAGAAGATCGTGTTCTCCGGGTTCGTAACCGCTTGCCGCTTGGCCACTTGGCCCACGAAACGCTCGCTGTTTTTCCCCAGGGCCACAACCGACGGTGTCAGACGGCTTCCTTCAGGGTTCGTGATAACCTTCGGTTCGCCGCCCTCCATCACCGCGACCACGGAGTTCGTGGTGCCCAGGTCTATGCCAATTATCTTACCCATCTGTCTCCTCCCAGTTCTCCTCAAGTCTCATAAACTGAATAATTGCAATGCCCAGCGGCAGAGCCTCTGATTTAGCACACCATGTATATAGGATGTGAGTCGGTCATTGTCAAGTTCCAAGAAGGACGCGGGAGAAGGAATATAGAATCCAGAATGTAGAATTCAGAATGCCCGTTTGCGGCAAACCAGCTGTCTGCAGTGCCACTCTCTGGCGCGCCACCCCATTCTCACTTCTAAATTCTATATTCTATGTTCCCGCGATCCTTCGCCCCTGGAGCAGCGCAACGACTACCGACAGTCAACGACAGGGAGAGTTGCAGCCGAGTTGTGTTATCATAAGCCGCCATGCGCTCGACCATATCAGTGCTGCTCATATTCGCCGGCGCGCTGACCGGGCTTGCCGCCGACTATGTGGTCAAGACCGTCAAGGTTCAGCCCATCGACACCTACCCTGCCCGCGTCACAGTAGGGGACGTAACCGTCGCCGCCGACCCGTACGCAGCGGACGAGAAATCCTTCACGGCCTTCGATTACAAGAACCTCAACACGCGCGGGTATCATCCCGTTCACCTGATCATTCAAAACTCGACCCGGGATTACGTCACGATCCGCACCCGCAACATCGTTCTCGTCAACGCTGCCGGTACGGAACTCTACGCGACTTCGGCCGCCGTCCTGGTCAGCGACCTGTTCAAGGGGAACCTCTCGTACAAGCGCGGTTCGCCGTTCAGCGATTTCTCCGCCAAGGAGCTGTCGGGCGGGCGGGTCGATCCCAACGGCGTGATCGACGGTTTCGTCTTCTTCTACATCCCGCAGACAAAAGGCGTAGCTCTTGCGGGATCCAGGATCGTGATTCCTGAGATCCTGAATGATTCGACGCGCAAGCCCATCGGGCCGTTCGAGATTCCCCTGGACCCCGGTATCCCGCCCGTCGAAGAGCGTAAGAGTAAGAGCAAGTGAACCGGCTTCAGTAGTAGGACAGGTAGCGGTCGAGTTCCCACGGGTGGACCTGGCCGATGTACTCCTGCCATTCCGCCCGTTTTGCCTCGACGATGCTCTTCGAAATGTGCGCTCCCAGGGCCGCCTGCAGGAACCGGTCCTTCTCGAAGGACCGGACCGCCTCGCTCAGATCGCCCGGCAGGTCCTGGACGCGAAGGCGCCCCTTTTCGCGCTGGCTCATGCCGAAGATGTCCTTGTTGACCGGGGGCCCCGGATCCATCTTCTGACGGATGCCTTCCAGGCCGCTGCTGAGAATCGCCACCAGGGCCAGGTAAGGGTTGCACGCGGGATCCGGCAGGCGGAATTCGCACAGCGTCCCCTCCCCGCGCCGCGAAGAAATCCGGATCAGCGGACTGCGGTTGGTCTCCGACCAGGCCACGTGCGTCGGCGCTTCGTAGCCCGGGACGAGCCGCTTGTAGGAATTCACCAGCGGATTGGTGATCACCAGCATGCCGCGCGCGTGCTCGAGCAGCCCCGCGATGTAGTGCCGCCCGACGCTGCTCAGGCCCTGCGGGGCCTTCGCATCCAGGAACGCGTTCCTGCCGTCGCGAAAGAGCGCCTGGAACATGTGCAGGCCGCTGCCGCTCTGCCCGAAAAGCGGCTTGGGCATGAACGTCGCGTGCAGCCCGTGATCGAGCGCGATCTTCCGCACGACGAAACGGCAGGTGCTGATGTTGTCGGCCGCTTCCACCGCGTCGGCCAGCTTGAAGTCGATTTCGTGCTGCCCGGGCGCAACCTCGTGATGCGCCGCCTCGACGTTGAATCCCATGCGCTCGAGCGTGCTCACCATGTCGCGGCGAGCCTCCTCGCCGCGGTCAACCGGCGCGAGGTCGAAATAGCCGCCGACGTCGTGCGTCACGCTCGTCGCCTTGCCGTCGGCACTGCGCTGAAAAAGGAAGAACTCGACTTCGGTCGCCACCATCAGCTGAAAACCGGAATCGGCGGCGCTCTTCACGACCCGCTTGAGCGCCGTGCGCGGGCAACCGGTGAACGGCAGGCCGTCGGGCAGGCGAACGTCGCAGATCATGCGCGCGACCTTCCCGCGGCGATCCTCCCAGGGAAAAACGCGGAAGGTGGCCGGATCGGGCAGGAGGATCATGTCGGATTCGCGCTCGCGCGAGAACCCCAGGATCGACGATCCATCGAAGACTACCTGCCCCTCCAGCGCTCGCCGGAATTGCGGTTCGGGGATCTCGACGTTCTTGATCGATCCCAGTATGTCCGTGAATTGCAGGCGCATGAATCGCACCCGCTCCTGCTTCGCCTGCTCCAGCACCTGCCCCATGCCGCTTATCTCGTCCACATTGCCTCCCCAAATCCCACGATGCCCTCCAGCCCACCTGGACCTCGGCTTGGCACGCAGCCATTCGCTCGCGTCCACTCTGGCGCCCCTGCCGGGGCGCG
>JAFNAH010000187.1 GCA_017860075.1 Acidobacteriota bacterium
AACCTGCTTCTCGCGGGAGGGCCGCCTTCATGGTCAAGTTTCTCCTCTGGTGCATCCTGTTCGTGCTTTGCTGGCCCCTGGCGCTCCTTGCGCTGATCCTGTACCCCCTGGTATGGCTTATCCTCATTCCCTTCCGTCTCCTCGGAATCGCCGTGGGAGGAGTACTGGAACTGGTAAAGGCCATCATCACACTTCCGGCCCGCGTGATGAAGCGGATCTGATCCGCCGGCCGGTCGGCCGCTGGAGACCCACATAATGAGCGCAGACAGACGCGATGGTGAAGTAACCGAACCCGGATCCGAAAAGGCAGCGCCGGCTGCCGGCGACCAACTGGTTGCATTGAGGGGCGGCGTTCTCCGCATCGTCGAAAACATGGACGCCAGCCTTTCGGTACCGTCGGCGACCTCCTACAGGACGATCCCCGTGAAACTCCTGGAGGAAAACCGCCGTATCATCAACGAGCACCAGAAGGAGCACAATCTCAACCGTGTCTCCTATACCCACATCATTGCGTGGTCCCTGGTCCGGGCGTTGGGCGAGTTCCCGGTCTTGAATTCCTCTTACGAACTGGCCGACGGGGCGCCGCATCGCCGCATGAAGAAGGCCGTCAATCTCGGGGTCGCCGTCGACCTGGAACGGAAAGACGGGAGCCACACACTGCTCGTTCCCAACATTAAGAACGCCGACGCTCTATCTTTCCCGGCGTTCGTCCAGGCCTACGACCAGACGATCGAGAAGGCTCGCAAAGGAACGATCGACCCTGCCGATTTTCAGGGCACGTCGGTCACCCTCACCAACCCGGGAACGGTCGGCACCTCCATGTCACTTCCGCGCCTCATGACGGGTCAGGGAGCGATCATCGCGACGGGCACGATCGGGTACCCGACCGAGTACCACGCCTGGTCCGCGCGCGCCCTGTCGAGCCTCGGACTCAGCCAGATCATGACCGTCAGCTGCACCTACGACCACCGCATTATCCAGGGCGCCGAAACCGGCGCCTTCCTGGGCCGCGTCAAAGAGCTGCTGATGGGTCAGGATGGATTCTACGAACAGATCTTCAGCGACCTGAAGGTGCCCTCCTTCCCGATTCACTGGACCCTGGATCAGACCCCGGTCAGTTTCGGTGCTGCGCCGCAGCACGCAGATTCCGAAAAACAGGTCGGCGTGCTTCAGCTCATCAATCTGTATCGCGTGCGCGGGCATCTGATTGCGCACCTCGACCCGTTGGGGGATCACGCGCTCTATCACACCGAGCTGGATCCATCGACCTTCGGCCTGACTCTGTGGGACCTCGATCGGGAGTTCGTCACAGGAGGGCTGGGCGGCCTGGAGAAAGGAACCCTGAGGCAGATCCTGGATACCCTGCGCCAAACCTACTGCCAGACGGTCGGAATCGAGTACCGTCACATCCAGGACGCGAAGGAAAAGAACTGGATCCTGGAACGCATCGAGCCTCAGGCGGCACGGGCGCCGCTCGATCCGGAGACCAGGAAGCTGACGCTGCGAAGGCTCATCGAGGCAGAGGACTTCGAGCGCTACCTGCACACACGGTTCATCGGACACAAGCGTTTCGGCCTGGAAGGCGCGGAAACCATGATCCCCGTTTTGGCCAAGGTGCTGGCCGAGGCGGCAAATGCCGGAGTGGCGGAAGCGGTAGTCGGGATGGCGCATCGCGGCCGGCTCAACGTGCTCGCCAACATCATAGGCAAGGCGCTGCCCAAGATCCTTTCCGAATTCGAGGAGAACACCGACCCGATGATCACTCAGGGTTCGGGCGACGTGAAATACCACCTGGGCTCCGCCGGACCTTTCCGCTCCAACGAGGGGAACGAAATCCACGTCTCGGTTATTTCGAACCCGAGCCACCTGGAATGGGTGAATCCCGTGGTCGAGGGCGTCGCGCGGGCGAAGCAGGCGCGCCGCGGAGACGAGCAGCGGGAGCAGGTGATCCCCGTCCTGATTCACGGCGACGGCGCGTTCGCCGGACAGGGGGTGGTCTGGGAAACGATCAACCTTTCCCAGCTGCGCGGGTACCGGACCGGCGGCACCGTTCACATAATAATAAACAACCAGATCGGGTTCACCACGACACCGGAAGGCGCCCGCTCTTCACAATACCCGACGGACCTCGCAAGGTCGGTTCAGGCACCGATTTTCCACGTGAACGGCGACGATCCCGATGCTGCGATCAGGATATCCCGGCTGGCCTTCGAGTACAGGCAGACCTTCAAGAAGGACGTGGTGTTGGACATTTTCTGCTACCGGCGCCACGGCCACAATGAAGGCGACGAGCCGAGCTACACTCAGCCGCTGCTCTACAAGAAGATCAGTGAACGGCCGTCGGTCGTGACACTGTATGCCGAGAAGCTGATGCGCGAGAGCGTGGTGACAGGTGCGGAGGTCGACGCGCTGCACGCCGGGATGCACGCCCGCCTCGACGCCGCGTACGAGGTGAGCAAGCGAGGCAACCAGCGCTTCGAGCCCGACCTCCCGCTCGCAGTGTCCGAGGAGGAGCTGCGCGAGTTTCAACCTGCGGGCGGGACGAACGTCGGAATGGAGATGCTCGTCGAGGTCGCGCGCGGGTTGACGACCTTGCCGGAGGGTTTCCAGCTGCATCCCAAGCTGGCGCCGTTCTTCAAACCAGCGAGGAATACGTCCCGCTCCAGCACATCCACCCCGAACAGGCCCGGTTCGAGGTCTTCGACAGTTCGCTCTCCGAGGCAGGCGTGTTGGGGTTCGAATTCGGCTACAGCGTGGCCGATCCGCTGACGCTGGTGCTCTGGGAGGCGCAATTCGGCGACTTCGCGAACACGGCGCAGGTCATCATCGACAACTTCATCGCGAGCTCGGAGGTGAAGTGGCAGCAGCCCTGCGACCTTGTCCTTCTGCTGCCTCACGGCCACGAGGGCCAGGGCCCGGAGCACTCCAGCGCGCGGCTGGAACGGTATCTGAGCCTCTGCGCCGCCGACAACATCCGCGTGTGCATCCCGACGACGGCGGCCCAGTACTTCCACCTGCTGAGACGGCAGGTGCGTGACGCAAAGAGAATTCCCCTGGTCGTCATGACGCCGAAGAGCACGCTGCGGCACCCCGGAACGATGTCGAATCCGCGCGAGGTTGCCGACGGAGCGTTCGAGCTCGTGCTCGACGACGCGCGCGCGAAAGACAAGGATGCGGTGCGCCGCATCCTGGCTTGCAGCGGAAAGGTCTACTTCGACCTGCAGGCCGAGCAGGAGAAGCGCAGGAATCCCGAGATAGCTGTCGTGCGCATCGAGCAGCTGTATCCCTTTCCCGAGTGGAACGTCTCGAATGTGCTGGGCGCCTACGCGCACGCGCGGGAGGTGGTCTGGGTTCAGGAAGAGCCGCAGAACCAGGGTGCATGGAACTTCGTGCGCCAGCGGATCGCCGACAGCCTGCCCTTCGGGCGTGCCATACGGTACGTCGGGAGACCGGAAAGCCCGAACACGGCTACCGGTTCCCTCAAGGCGCACCGCAGGGAGCAGGCCGCGCTCGTGAACGCGGCATTCTCGTAACATCCTCGGATTTGCGCGGCACGCGCACCGGGAGGAAACCGTGAAAATAGGTATCGTCTGCTACCCGACGTACGGCGGGAGCGGGATCGTCGCCACGGAGCTGGGCAAGGAACTCGCTGCGCGCGGGCACGAAATACACTTCATCAGCTCGGCGCCGCCGTTCCGGCTCAACAGGGAGTCGGAGAATGTCAATTTCCACGAGGTCGCCGCGACGACCTACCCGTTGTTCGACCATACGCCTTACGCATTGGCGCTCGCCACGAAAATGGCGGAAATCGCCGAGCTTCACGAGCTGGACCTGCTGCACTGCCACTATGCGATTCCGCACTCGGCAAGCGCGTTCCTCGCAAAGTGCATGCTCGAGCCGAGGAGGCTTCCGGTAGTCACGACCCTGCACGGCACGGACATAACGCTGGTGGGGTCCGACCGGTCGTACCTGCCGATCACACGGTTTTCGATCGAGAAGTCCGATGGGGTTACCGCGGTATCGAATTACCTGAGGGAGGCGACCTACAAGACATTCGGAGTCAGGAAAGAGATCGAGGTGATCTACAACTTCGTCAACTGCGACCTCTATACGCCTGCGGCGGAAAGCTCCCTTCGCAGGCACTACGCGCCGAACGGGGAGCGGGTCCTGATCCATCTGTCCAACTTCAGGCCGGTGAAGCGCCCGACCTCCGTGGTCGAGATCTTCAACATCGTGCAGGCCCGGCTGCCGGCGGTATTGCTGATGGTCGGGGACGGGCCCGAGCGAAGCAGCGCCGAATGGCTGGCTCACAAGTACGGGATAGACCGGAAGGTCCAGTTCCTCGGCAAACGAGACAACATCGAGGAATTTATGGCCTGCTCCGATCTGCTGTTGCTGCCGAGTTCGAACGAGTCCTTCGGGCTGGTCGCGCTGGAGGCGATGGCCAGCGAGGTGCCCGTCCTGGTGTCGAAGGTCGGAGGCTTGCCTGAGGTCCTGGAGGACGGCCTCGACGGATTCCTGGTCGAGCCTGAGAACATCGAGGAAATGGGACGCAAGGCGCTGGAGATCCTGTCGGACGAAGATCGCCGGCGCGAAATGGGGAAGCACGCCCGGCAGACCGCGCGGGCAAGATTCTGCTCGAAGCGGATCATTCCCCAGTACGAGATGTTCTACGAGCGCATTCTCCAGACAGCCTAGAGAAGAATGTAGAATTCAGAATTCAGGAGTTCTGGCTGCAGAGGGAGTGCTGAGCCAGACAGACGGCACCTTCTCGCAGGGTCGGGTGTGCTTGATCTCCGCGGGCACCGAATCAGCTATCGCACATTCTGAGTTCTGAGTTCTGAACTCTCTCTTGCTGCAGGGCACCTCTACCCGAATGACTGAGCGCAGTCAGCCACTCGTCGAGGTGATCTTCGAGCATCCAGTGATCGAGCACCCACCTGCGCAGTGTGACTCCGGCCTGCCTTGCAGCATCCGGATCGTGAAGGTGCTCCCGGACCGCAGCGATCCACTCCCCCGGTTCGTTCTTCACACAGCGGACCGGCGCACCCCGATACGGTTCTATGTCCGTGCAGACCACGGGCCATCCCAGGATCCCGTATTCGAGAATGCGCAGGTTGCTCTTCGCTGCATTGAAGGCGTTCATCTCGAGCGGGGCGATGGCGAGGTCGAGCCCGAGGCCGGCGAGTTTCGCCGGGTAGGCATCGAACGGAACCGCGGGATGGAACTCGTGCACGTAGGGCCTGAGCGCGTTGGGGCACATCCCGAAGAGCACGAAATCGGCCTCGTTTACCAGTTCCCGCATCACCTGTTGAAGAAGCGCGAGGTCGCCGCCGTGGGAGACACTGCCGGCCCACCCTACTCGCGGGCGCGGGCCTGCGCGGCGCACGGGCCGGAGTCGCTCCCAGCGTCTTGACTCGAGGTAGTTCGGCACGACCATGATGTCCCCGATCAGTTTTCGATACGCTTCTCTCAGCGGCTCCGTGGCGACGACAAGACGGTCACAGAGGGCGAGCGCCCGTTCCAGCCGGTGCCCCACGTCCCTGGGGATTACCCGTGCGTGAACGCTTGCCTGCGGCACCCTGGTCTTCAAGTCATCGAGTTCGAAGATCTTGAACAGCTTTCTGACCCACCGGAGGTCGTTCAACTGCTCGAGTTCGTGGTCGTGAAGCGCACTCTGCAGCAGCACGGTGTCCGCTCCCGCCCGCGCCGCTTCCCAGGCTGCGGGGAGACCCCTGTCTGCCTGCGCCTCCAGGAGCATGCACTGCGCCCGTGCCGTCTTCTGCAGGGCGTGCAGTGGGGCGTAGATCCTGTAGTGCCCGCAGCCGGCGTGGTCTGCTGCATACCCGATGATCCTGGGGCGGTCGGGGAAACTCGGGTCCCACGTGCTGTCGATTCGAACCTCCAGGCCGAAATTCCTGTCCGACAGGCTCAGATGGCGGTTATAGGCCGGGTCTTCGGCCATCGGCCCGATCCATCGCTCGGCCATGGCAGCCTGTTCACGGCGGATGCGCTCCACCTTCTTTTGGCTGATCTTCTCACTGTTCTGGCTCACCGACCCGTGATGGACAACCGTGGCGTACGGAGTCCAGACAACCTTGTAGTTGCGTTCCCGGACCCTCAGGCAGAGATCCACGTCGTTGAAGAGGACGGGGAACCTTTCCTCGTCGAATCCCCCGACCTCCTGGAACAGGGAATTGCGGATCAACATGCAGGCTGCGGTCACGGCCGAGAAATCCTGATCCACCTGGGCGCGGCCCATGTAACCCGGATCCTTGACTCGCAGGCCAAGGTGCGGGTGGTCGGCAATGCCGGACAGCCCGACGATCACGCCCGCATGCTGCACTTTCCCGTCGGGGAAGACCAGGCGCGCTCCCACGGCTCCTACCTCGGGGCGCATGCCGTGCATGATCATGCGCTCGAGCCATTGGCCCTGTATGATCTGCGTGTCGTTGTTCAATAGAAGGAGAAACTCGCCCCTGGCCTCCCTCGCGGCGAAGTTGTTGATCGCGGAATAGTTGAAAGGGTGCGGGTAGCGCAGGACACGGACCCTGCCGTGCGAGGTCCGGGTCAGCGACTCGAGGTACGCATGAGTCTCGCCCTCCTCGCTGTTGTTGTCGACCACGATCACTTCGTAATCGGGATAGTCGGTCTTCTCCAGCAGGCTCTCCAGGCATGGCGCGAGCAGATCAAGGCGATCCCGTGTCGGGATGATGATCGATACCGACGGTTTCTGCGGGACGCTGTAGGTCACGCGGAACGTGCGGGGCAGTAAGCCGTGCTGTACGACGGCGTCGAGGTCGTTGCGGCGAAGGTGAGCGCGGAGAGCGCGCACTGAGGCCCGCGCCTCAGCCTCGGATTTCAGACAGTCGTCCGGCCGGGCAAGGCGATGGTACAGTATCTCCGCCACGTGCCCGATAGACGATTCTCCGCACTCGTCCAGGACGCTCAGGCTCAGGTTGTAGGCCGCCCCAGGCCCGAAAAGCCGAAACTCCTGCAGCGATTCCAGGGCCGCACGCCGCACGATGCAGAAGTCGCCCGTGTAAGGTGTCGAACGCAGAAGGTCCAGGTTGAAATCGGGCTTGAAGCCTGGATCGAACCGCAGGCTGCTCCCATCGATCCGGTCCTCATCGGAGTATATGAGCTGCCAGTGCGGCTTCATGCCCGCATAGAGCGCGATCGTTGCCAGCGCGTGCGGCTCCAGCCGGTCTCCGGGCCTGATGACCGCAACCCAATCGGCGCCGGCCCGACGCATGGCTCTTGCGGCAGGCTCATCGGCCCGATCGCGCGTCTCTTTGCCGGTCCGCTTCCGAGAAGGCGTGTCTCTGAATCCAGTCCTGGTAGCCGGGATCGCCCTGGGAGGCGGCCGCCGAGATGTTCTCAGCCACGGCCCGTTTCAGCTGCGCCACGAGCGAGACTTCCTCCCTCAGACTCGCTTGCGCCGTCTCGAGTGCTCTTCTCGTGGTGAGCGCGTTGCCCAGCGCTGCAAAGAAGCTCGAAAACCACTGCCGGTGATGTCCATCCTGTGCGAGGAGTCGGGCAACTTCAGCGGGCAGATCGGTCCCTGTTCCAAGAATGCCCAATCCGTTCCCGTGGGAGAACTCGAAAGACGGATAGGCCTGCTTGATTTCGTTCCAGAACTCGCGCACCCCGAATCCCCTGCCTTCGACGGCGATATCGTGCAGAAGGACGACGGCCTTCCGGCTGAGTTTCGGCAGCCAGGAATCGAAGTCATGTTTGACTGCCTCGTATGTGTGAAGCCCGTCGATATGCAGCAGGTCGATCGACTCGTCGGCAAAGCGCGGGAGCGCCTCGTCGAAAGTCGATTGGATGAGCGTCGAGAAGGACGCATAGAGGATGTCGTGGTGCCGGCGCAGATCGTCCAGCACACCGGGGCCATAGACGCCGGCGTGCTCGTCGCCGGCCCAGGAATCCACGGCGCAGCATCGCGTGTCCAGCTGCAATTCAGACACCGCCTGGCAGAAAGCGCAATACGAGTCGCCCTTGTGGGTGCCAAGCTCGACGATGAGTCCCGGGCGGAGGAGATCGACCAGGTAGAAGGCGAAGGGTATGTGCTCGTGCCAGGCCGACACGTCGGTCAGCCGGCGGGGTTGCGCGTAGCAGATGAGGTGATCGAGTAAGCCAGCCATACCAGGTCCGGGCCGACGTGCGAAGACACTCCACGGCCCCATGCGCATTGAGGCAAGTCTTGTGCCAATCTCAGCGGGTTGACCCCGAGATTAGGGAAGCGATCGGAAGTGGCGCGGTATTTCTCTAACACTAATTATGTCAACGCATTACGGGATTCGGTGATCCGGGGCTGGGCGGGAGCTGCCTCTGGGCACACCAGGAGAATCTCCGATCCGGGCCAAATCGTTGACAGTGCAGGCACGCCAGTCCGTCAGGGAGTCACTGTCGTCGGGCGCCCGCCTTGATGTAGGTCGTGAAAGAATCGGGCTTGTCCGGAGGCGCGATTTCGAAGGTCAACTCGACTCTGTCCTTGCCGGTCATGATGTAGATCAGGCGATACCGCGGCGTGGAGGGCCTCAGCTCGCTCAGGAATACTATCGACTTCGCGTCCGGAGACAGCGTGACCGTGTAGTTAATGACATGGCCTTCGTTGTCCAAATACACGGCTTTCGGCAGCCTGGTATCGGGCTCCCGGTAGACAACCATCAGATCCCGGTGAGAGAGGGTGGGGCGATCTTTGGTTGCCGGGTAGTCTGCGTAACTCTTGCGAACCAGGATTTTGCCCTGCAGGTCCCAGGCGAATGAGAAACCGCCGGTCCCCTGACCCGGATCGCCGCTTCCCTCCCCTGTCCAGTTCCCGAGCAGCGCCCCCAGCGCGGTCCAGGCACTGTCGTTTGCGGATGCGGCTGTTTGAGCGACGCTTTTGCCTGTTGCCCGAACTGCAGGAAAAACAATACGCATGTGGTGAATCGCAGTGCACACCTCCTCCCCTGCTCAGCGGCGGGCGCTGCCCCCGACTATTGTGTCACGACATGCGCCGGCATCTTGATCAAACCTGATTCTCAGGGAGAGGCGCAGGGGTAAAATTACGAGGCATCCGGATCGCGTTTTCGGATATTGTAGTCCGTGAATCAAGATCTGTACGTGCACATCGCCGCAGAAGGTAGCGGTCGCCGAGCATTGTTCGGCCCGGCTTTGATGCCTGGTTCCAGGCACCCATGGCGGCCCGATTCGGGCTGCACCGTTTGAAAGGAGAATCGGATGATACGCGAAAACTTGAAGGAGACGCTTCGGAGCATGCGCGAGTACTTCAACCGCTCGACAAGGCCGCTCAGCGAGGAACACTCCGGTTTCGCACCGAAGGAAGGCCTCTACACCGTGGCAGGCCACGTGGCCCACGTCGCCCAGACGGTCGAGTGGTTCTTTGATGCGGCCTTTGCCAAGGACTGGAACATGGATTTCGAAGGCATGGACAAGGAGGTGCGCGCAGTGACGAGCCTCGCGCAGGCGCGCGCCTGGTTTGAGCGTGCGGTCGAAAAGGCGCTCCGTGAGGCGGAAGCACATGGCGAGGATGAGTGGGCAAGTCTGTTCCCGCCGAATCCCATCATGGGGGAAGCCCCGCGCTTCTCGATCCTCGGGGCCGTGACGGACCACACGGCCCATCATCGGGGTTCGTTGGCGGTGTATCAGCGCCTGCTCGGGCTGAAGCCTCCGATGCCGTACATGGATGAGTGAAGTAGAAGGCGTCGATGGAGTGGCGTCCCCAACGGGATTCGAACCCGTGTTGCCGCATTGAAAGCGCGGTGTCCTAGGCCGACTAGACGATGGGGACGCGGGCGATTATTTTGTCACTTCATCGATCGTAATGCAAGAACTGCGCGCTTCGCGGGATTGCGCCGGCGGCTCGCGCACGCCCTCTGTTGGCGGGCAGCCGCTGTGTCGGAAGTTCTTACATCCTCCGGCATTTCCAGTTAAGCCTTTGTGAATCCGACGCTTGGATCGAAGATGCCCGCTTT
>JAFNAH010000627.1 GCA_017860075.1 Acidobacteriota bacterium
CGTCGGTTCCTCTCCCGGGTATTCTCGGACGTAGATCCGGTGTTGATTCCGCTGCACGAAAGTCTCTTGTAGACCATCATGTGCTCCAGAAAGGAAGGTACCTAACATGGGTTGAACGTCACTTCGTTATTCCGCGATCTCGGCCTCAACGAGCTTGGCCAGGAGCGTGAGCGATTCTTGCCAACCGAGGTAGCAAGCCTCCAATGGAATGACGCTGGGGATCCCTTCCTGCACGATGTTAAAGTCAGTTCCGGAGGACACTTTCTTCAAGGACACCGTCACCTGCATCTCGCCAGGCAAGTTCGGGTCGTCGAATTTGTCCGTGTGGCGAATGCGTTCGTGTGGCACCAGTTCGAGATATGTTCCGCCGAAAGAGTGGCTCTTGCCCGTGGTGAAATTCGTAAACGACATCTTGTAGGTGCCGCCGACTTTCGCGTCCAGATGGTGAACCTTACCAGTGAACCCGTTCGGTGGAAGCCATTTGGCCATCGCGTCGGGATCAAGGAACGCCCGGTAGACTCGCTCGGGCGTTGCACGGAGCACACGGTGAAGCCGGATAACGCTGGTCGACACGATTACTTCTCCTTTCGATGAGTAGTGCGTGAGACTCGTCATTTGTTCTGCGAATCACGCGCGCTTGCGCAGGAAAACGTGGGTTGCACGTTCGCCCGCGACGTACTTCGCGCATTCATAACCCAAAGCACGCATGTCGATGCCCGTCAAGAGATGCTCCCCGCAGCCGAGTAAGACAGGTCGGATGGCGAGATGCAGCCCGTCAATCAGGCCCGCGCGCAGATACTGGCGAATAGTGGATACGCCGCCACCCAGGCGGACGTCGCGCCCGCCCGCTGCGGCGGTCGCCTGCTCCAAAGCGGCGTGGATGCCTTCGGTCACAAAGCGAAACTCCGTACCTCCCGCCATCCTGAGGGGCGCTCGCGGGTAATGCGTCAGCACGAAGACGGGCGTGTGGTACGGTGGCTCGTCGCCCCACCAGCCCTTCCAGCTCTCATCCGGCCAAGGGCCTCGGACAGGACCGAACATATTGCGCCCAAGAATCCAGGCCCCGATTCCGGCAAAGCCTTGCTCCGCAATTCCGTTATCGACTCCGGTCTCTCCATCGTCATGGCCGTGCATTCTCCGCCAGACGCGCGTGTGGAAAAACCACTCCATCAATTCAGGGCCCCCGACGCCGAGCGGGTTCTGGAGATCTTGGTTCGGCCCAGCGCCGTAGCCGTCGATGGAAATAGCGAAGCTTTGGACGCGGAGTTTCGACACTGTGTTCCTCGCCGCTTGGTCAGTGGCATGCCCAGCGGTGGACCACCTAATCGGGATAGGGGGGAGCCTCGCGACTCCTCCCCTCCCACACCACCGTACGTACGGATCACGTATACGGCGGTTCGGCGGATTGAGTGGAAGGGTTACCTCTCAACGAGGTTCGGCAGACCCAGCGCCGCAAGGTAGCGCGTCGGAAGCGCAATCACCAGCGCTGGGCTCTGACTCAGACGCCATGGACCGTGAGCGGACTTGGCCGTGTTCCACGCCAAGTCTCGGCTCACTCCCCGCCACCTTCGCCCGGAACGCCTTCAGGGCCTTCTCGCTCACCTTGCGCCGGTTGGGCCGGCTCCGGGTGAACGTAAAGCCGAGGAACTTGCGGTTCCACGGCCGGTCGACCGCGCTCTTGGCCTCGTTCACCTTGAGCCGGAGCCTTCGCTCCAGAAAGCGGCTCACGCTGGCCATCACCCGCTCCCCCGCCTGCCGACTGTGGACGTAGATGTTCCCGTCATCGGCGTAACGGACAAAGCGGTGCCCTCGCTTCTCCAGTTCTTTGTCGAGCTCGTCCAGTATTAGATTCGCCAGAAGCGGGGAAAGAGGGCCACCCTGCGGCGTCCCCTCCCCTGTGGGCTCAACCATCCCCTCCAGGGTGAATACCCCGGCCTTCAGGAACCGGTGGATTAGCCTCACCACCCGTCGGTCCTTTACCCGCACTCGCACCCGGCTCATCAAGACGTCGTGGTTGACTCGGTCGAAAAACTTCTCCACATCAATGTCCACCACCCACGTGTACCCTTGCCGGATGTAGGCCTGCGCCTGCGCCACCCCTTGGTGGGCGCTACGCTTCGGGCGAAACCCGTAGCTCCCTTCGGAGAACGTCGGGTCCCATTCCTCCTGCAGCACCTGCAGCAGGGCTTGCTCGATGAACCGGTCGAGAACGATCGGCACCCCCAGGTTTCGGCTCCCGCCCCCAGGCTTCGGGATCGCCACCCGCCGTACTGGCTGGGGTTCGTAGGTCCCATCCACCAAGGAGGCCCGGATCGTCGGCCAGTGCGTCTTGAGGTGCTCGACCAGGTGATCCACACTCATCCCGTCGATCCCCGGCGCACCCTTGTTCCTTCTGACCTGGTGGAGCGCGCGCCGGAGATTGTCCGGCTCCAGCACCCGCTCCAAAAGGTCCATCCCTTCCACCGGGGCGTCTCCTCCCCCTGCCCCAGCCGCGGTTTCATCCCCATGGACCTCCCGGCCCAGGGGCAGCGCTAACTGCCTCTCGGATGCCTTACCGCGTCTCGGCATGAAGCGACTTCCCCTCTCCTTCAATCCCCTCTCGGGGCACCGTTCGGGCCTTCGGCTCTCAGCGTTGCGGCTCCGCCTATCTGTTTCCCCACCTTTCGGCCTTGGGGTGCCTCACTAGCCTCGCCTGCCTCGACAACCTACTTTGCCCTCTGCTGACTTCTGCCGACCGGTCAGAACGGATCTCTCCGCCCTCAGTCCCCACGGACAGCCGGCAGATCTCCCAGGGTAAGACACAGAACGTTTCGCGCACAGACGCCGGATTTATAAAGCACACCCCACCTCGCGGATGGAGGACTTCGCGGTCACGTGCCCGCTCGTCCCGGGTGTACCACACCTCATATCCGGTTCCTGTTCGTCGCCCCGCGCGTTTGGATTGGGCTTCCTTCAGACCCCGCCTCGCGGCGATGCCCTTGCCCTTCTCCTAGCCTTCGGCTCCGCGTACACCTGGCGCGAGGACTTTCACCTCGCTCGCTCTGTGCCATGCCTGGCACACACGCCTATAGAGACGAAGAAGCTTCGAGGGCTCATGGCCGACGGCACGGGGCTGAAGCAACACCGAGGTCGC
>JAFNAH010000628.1 GCA_017860075.1 Acidobacteriota bacterium
ACCGGAGACCGCATACTAAAGTCGGCTTCCTGGGGGAGGAATCATCGTGAGGATACTCATTACCGGCGGGGCAGGGTTCATCGGCTCCTATCTGTCCGAGGCTTACATCGAGCGGGGGGAAGAGGTCTGGGCGATAGACGATCTGTCCACGGGCAGCCTGGATAACATCGCTCCGCTCCTGCAGCACCCGCGGTTTCACTTCGTCAACGACACCATCCTCAACCGGGAAGTGCTGCTGGAGTTGACGGGCACCTGCGATGTGATTGTTCACCTGGCGGCCGCGGTCGGAGTTCGGCTTATCATCGAAGAGCCTCTCAAGTCGATCCACACGAACGTCGTGGGGACGGAACTGGTGCTGGAAATGGCCAACAAGTTCCGCAAGAAGACGTTCATCGCCTCCACCTCCGAGGTCTACGGCAGGAACTCGAAGGTTCCGCTGAACGAGGATGACCAGCGAATATACGGGTCGACAGTCCTGGCACGGTGGAGCTACGCCGCCACCAAGGCCATGGACGAGTTTCTCGCGCTCGCCTATTACCGCACGAAGCAGCTCCCCGTCATCATCACGCGGTTTTTCAACACGGTCGGCCCCCGGCAGACCGGCCGGTATGGCATGGTCATTCCCAGGTTCGTGGGCCAGGCGTTGCGGAACGACCCCATCACCGTGTTCGGGGATGGGAGCCAGACGCGCACGTTCACTTACGTCGGGGACGTGGTAAAGGGAATCATCGCGCTGATCGATGAACCGCAAGCGGTGGGTGAGATCTTCAACATCGGCGGCGAGGAGGAGATCACGATCGACAACCTTGCCTCCAGAGTGAAGGCGGTCACCGGCAGTTCATCCCGCATCGAGCACATACCGTATTCCGAGGCTTACCAGGAGGGCTTCGAAGATATGGAGCGCCGTGTTCCCGACATCACCAAGATCCGGCGGCTGGTGGCCTATCGGAACACCTGCGATGTCGACGCCATCCTGGCCAAGGTCGTTGAATTCGAGAGGACAAGATACCTGTCCTCGGCGACGATGAGCTGGGGGAATACTACCCTGCGCATTACCTGGGCGAGATCGACCGGCGAATCGATGAGTATCTCTCAGGGAGCCTCCAGCGCAGCCGCTCATGGAAAGGCGAAGTCGAGAAGGTGCAGCTGGTCGAGCGCTACGTTTCAGGCGGCCGGATCCTCGACGTCGGCTGCGGAGACGGGAAGTTCTTGTGGGCGCTGGATCCTGAGCGGTGGGAACGGTTCGGCGTTGAACGTTCGACGGAGACCGTGAACCTCCTGCGGCAGAGGGTATCGGGGCTCCGGCTCGTGGCCGGAGATATACATTCCGGGGAGCTGCTCCCCGGTGCCTTTGATGCGCTGACTTTCTGGCACGTGCTGGAGCATCTGCCGGACCCGGAAGCGGCCCTCGCCCGGGCCGCCACGCTACTTCGCCCCGGCGGCTGGGTTTTTGTCTCACTACCGTGCATCGACAGTCTCCAGGCGTTACTATTCCGAGGCTATTGGTACGGTTTCGACGACGTTCCGCGCCACCTTCACCACTTTTCCGGCAGGTCGTTGACCATGCTGCTGACCAGGACAGCTTTCACCGTGCGTCGTCAGCTCATGTTTTCACGGAACGTCAACTTCCACGCACTCAAACACAGTCTTCTTAACTGGTGTACAGGGAGGCACAAGAGCCGGGCGCCATACTACGCACTCAAGCCCGCGCTTTTCGGCTTCCAAATGCTCGAGCGAATGACAGGACGTTCGGGGATAAGAGGTGTGGTCGCACACAAGCTTCACCGCGGAGACGCCGAGATCGCAGAGCGAAATAGACTGCAATTCGGCAATTAACGTGAGTTGCGCGCCCTATGATGACGTCGAGGGAAAGGCTACTGTTGGCGTTGAATCATCGGGAACCGGACCGCGTGCCGATCGACTTGGGCGGAAACCAGTCCGGAATCCACAGGTTTGCCTACCAGCGGCTCGTCGATCTTCTCGGTTTGAAGGAGGAGATCGTCATCATGGACCTCGTCCAGCAGCTTGCCCTGCCGTCGGAAGCGGTCCTGGAACGGCTGCATGTCGACACGCGCTATGTCCGGGCGAGCGTATCCCTTCCCCCGCGGTGACGATCCGACCCGGTTTGAGGGCCTTCGCGAAGAAGCTCTTCGCATCACGCGTGACACCCCCTGCGCGGTGATCAGCGGGATATCCGGCGTGGTTTACGAGATCTGCTGGTACATGAGGGGACTGGAAAACCTGTTCGCCGACATGATCGAACGCCCGCAGGTCCTGGAAGCCATCATCGATCGCACGCTGCAGTTCTGGCTCGATTGGTTCCGGCTTTTCCTGGACGAGGCAGGGGACATTGTGGACGTAATCATGATCGGCGATGACCTGGCGGGACAGAAAGGGCCCCTGTTCTCTCCGGCGATCTATCGCTCCATCGTGAAGCCGCGGCAGAAGAGGCTCGTCCAGTACATCAGGAGCCGCACCAAAGCGAAGATCTGGTACCACTCCTGCGGTTCGGTTCTCCAGTACATTCCCGAGCTTATCGACAACGGGGTCGATGCCCTGAACCCGGTTCAGCTCTCCGCCCGCGGGATGGATCCGGGCGAGCTGAAGAAGGCTTTCGGCGAGGAGATCTGTTTCTGGGGCGGTGGGATCGATTCCCAGCACGTGCTGCCGCGCGCCTCGCCGGACGAGGTCCGCGAGCAGGTGCGCCGCAACCTGGGGATCTTCAAGCCGGGCGGGGGATACGTATTCGCCAACGTCCACAACATCCAGGCGGACGTTCCGCCCGGGAATGTCATTGCGATGTTCGATGCCGCCCACGAGTGCGGACAATATCACCCGGGCGCGTGATAACGGCGCTGCAGCGCGCCGCCGCCCCGCCGCCGGGACGGCCGTTTCCTTCAACCGGGACCTATTTTAACGTCACGGACTGGATCACTACCGTTTGCAGCGGAACATCGCGATAGGAGCCCTTCGTGCCCGTGGCCGTTCTCTCGATCTTGTCCACGACGTCCATGCCGGCAGTGACCTTGCCGAATACCGCATAGCCATAGGCGTCCGGCGTGCTGCCCCTGTAATCCAGTGGAGCGTTGTTCGCCGTATTGATGAAAAACTGCGACGTCGCGCTGTTGACATCGGCGGTCCGTGCCATCGCGAGCGTCCCTCGCGTATTCTTCAGACCGTTGTTCGCCTCGTTCTGGATCGGCGCTTTCGCAGGCTTCCGATTCATATCGGCGGTGAGACCTCCACCCTGAATCATGAATCCCTTGATGACGCGATGGAAGATCGTCCCGTTGTAGTAGCCCGACTCTGCATAGGCAAGGAAATTCTCGACACTCTTCGGGGCCTTGTCTTTGAAGAGTTCCACCGTGATGTCGCCCACGCTCGTCTTTATGACGACTACAGGATTGTCGGATGCCTTCTCGGATAAGCCGGATGTGACCATAGCACCTGCCATTGCCAGGAAAACCGCGAATAGGATGTGCACTGCTTGCCTCGGGGAAGTCATACGCCTCCGTTTCTGATCATTGCCTGATCACTGTACGCTCAGTGAGGGGGGTATTCTAGGGCGAACCT